>CAZHVH010000091.1:0-10347 GCA_964535855.1 uncultured bacterium | reverse complement strand
CCTCGCCCCCGACGGATAACCCCTCGAACGTCATGATGCTTTCAAATCTGGTCCGTCTGCCTCTGATCTTCATAAGCGGGGTGTTCATCCCCATCGAAAGGATGCCGGGTTGGGGGAAAACCGCTGCCCTCATCTCACCCCTCACCTACACCAGCGACCTGGCACGACATTCGCTCTTAAACGAGGGATACTATCCGATCCCGCTCGATATAGCCATGATTCTGGCGTTTAGCATCACATTTATAGCCGTCGGCATAGCGCTCCATAAAAGGAACATACCCAAAAGGATATCTCAATGAGCGAGAAACGCTCGGATTTGGGATAACGGGGAGGTAAGCAATGATGGAGGAGAACACGAGGATATACACCGTGTTCACATCATCGGGCGTTCAGCATTTTGAGGCCAAGCATATAAGGCCGTTGACGAACGATGATCTCATGGCGGCGCTCCGCAGGGAATGTGAGGGCGTGGAGTTCGTCATCGGCTCAGCCACTCATGATATAGGGCGGATAAAAGGGGAGTTCGACGGCGTGCTCATCTTCGGCGGCCTGAGGGATTACAGCATAGCGCTGACAGGGCTGCCCACGATAGCCGTATACAACTTCCCCGAATTCCTCCATATCCCCTATGAGCTCTTTCTGAGCAGGGGAAGGATCTTAACCGCCTGTTTGGACAGGGCCGGCGCATGTTCCTCGTCCATCTCCTCCGCCATGTTTAAGGATCTGGTGGAGAAGATCAAGCTGATTCAGGTCCTGAAAAAGATGAGTGAGTCGAGGATCCTGGCCGTGACGGACTCGCCCTATGTCAACGTGATACACGGGGATCTGAAGAACGTGTATGAGGGAGACATAAGACAGAAACCTCCGGAGGAGTACAACAGGATCTTCACGAAGGCCGTTGAGGAATCGCTCGGAACCGAGATCACGAAGATAGGGACCGATGAGGTGGCTTCCGATGAGGATATCCAGAATATCGATGAGGATGAGGCGAAGAGGATCGCCAGGATGTGGATCGAGGAAGCCAGGGGGATGAGGGACACGCTGGAGTCGGAGGTGGTGAAATCCGCTAAGATGTATCTGGCCATGAGGATACTGATGGAGAAGTATGACGCCACGGCCATAGCGACCCATATCAGGTCGCTCGTCAAAAACCCGAGGCCGGAGGACATGATATGGCCGAGTCTGGGCGATTCGGAGCTTCAGAAGCAGGGCATAGTGGCATGCTGTCAAGCCCATATAAACGTGGTGCTCACCCATATGCTGGCGCAATATGCCTTCGGCAGACCATCCATGATGGGCGATTTCACGATAGAGCCGTTCAACGGCGTGGGGATCGTCATGCACTGCGGCGCCCCCTGGAACCTGTGGGGGGACGATAGGAGGGCGCCCTACATCATAAGGGATCATGCCGAAAGGCGGGTGAGGGAACACTCCGTCCCCGGATGCGGCGCATGCTCCGAGGTGCTGTATCCTTCGGGCGAGCCGGTCACGATATGGAGGATCAACGTGCTCGACAGAACGATATACCTCCACACCGGAACGACGGTTGACGGCTATTCCCTGTATAAGGATTTCGACTACCTGATGTGCAGGACAAAGCTGGTCGCCCGGATCGACGCGGAGAAGGTCCAGAGGCACATCTATCAGGACAAACGGGGCGTCCATAGGACGGCGACGCTGGGCGATTTCAGAAGGAGGATCAAGGATCTGGGAACCCTGATGGGGTTCAAGGTGGTAGAGGAGGACAGATGACGGCGAAAGGAGGGTGAGACCATCGGGGCGGAGAGGTGGCCCGAGTTGATCGAGGACATCCTGAGGGAGATAGGGGTCAGCGAGGGCCAGACGGTCCTGGATTTCGGGTGCGGCTCGGGCAATTATACCCTCCCCTGCGCCCGGATAGTCGGGGAAGAGGGGAGAGTCTACGCTATAGATAAGGATGAGAGGGTTTTGAACAAACTGGCTCAGAGAGCTAAGGCGCTGGGGCTGGAGAACGTAAGGACGATAAAAGCGTTCGTCTCCTCGAAAATACCCCTTGAGACCGGCTCGGTGGACGTGGCCCTCCTCTTCGACGTCATACACTCGTATTACTTCAACTCAAACGGCAGGAGGAGGATACTCAGGGAGGTTCATAGGGTTTTAAAGCCTAACGGCCTTCTGCTCTTCTACCCGGGCGATCCTGAGGTGTTCAACAACCGCGCCGAGCTGAAGGCCATTAAGGAGGAGATAAGGGAGGAGGGCTTTCATCTGGAGAAGAAACGATGTGGGGAGATCATCCACGAGGATCACCTCGTGAGAGGCTGTGTTTTGAGATATAGGAGGGGAGGTGTTGAAAAATGGGGGTAAAGGTTAGGATACAACCCGTCACCCTGGAGCCGACGAGGATAGGCGTGGGAAGGGCGCCCATGGCTGAGGAGGCATGGGCACACGGCCCCGCCAAGCCGAGGGATGTTAAAAGAAGCAAAGAGGTTCCTCCTGAACCCGTTGACCTGGGCTCCCTCGCACAGAAGTATGACTTTATCGAGGTCCTGCCTTCAAGGAGGGCGGGTAAGGTGAGCGACATCGACGAGTTGCCCAGGGACGTCTCGGCCTACCTGGTGGGAGGATCGAACTTCGGACTTCTGGGGGAGCTGTGTAAGCTCGGCAAGCCGATCCTAACCGGCTGGGATAGCTTCGGATATTCATGGGGAGGGAGGTTCATACGGGAGTTCGTCGAGGAGACCGATGCCGTCTGTCTTGTCCCGTTTGATGCCGAGGACGTCAAAAGGATACTCCGCGTCCTGAGGTCGATCGCCTTCCTGAGAGATCTCCGCTCCCTGTATATAGGGGATATCCCGTCCCACAGCGTCAGGAACGCGAGCTATGACTTCGACGACATGCAACGAAGGCTGGGGGTTAGATTCCATCAGATCAGCATGGAGGAGTTCGAGAGGGCCGTGGAGGAGGCCGACGAGGGAGAGGCTGAGGAGGTCGCCAGGAGATGGGCTGAGGATGCTGAGCTGCTCGACGGGAGAGGGGAGAGATTGACTGAATACGCCAAGATCTACCTGGGGCTGAAAGATCTCCTTCAAAGACACGACGCCAACGGTATCACGATGGACTGCGCCTACCTCAAGAGCGTCGAGCTCGTCCCCTGTTATTCCTTCGCTCAGCTCATAGATGAGGGCATACCGTCCGGCTGCGAGGGAGATACCTCCGCTTTGATCTCCATGGCGATCCTGATGGGCCTCTCAGGCGAAGCGGCCCTGATGGGGAACCTGTTCGCCAACACCACCCATGAGGATATAGAGAACAACATCATCGTGATAAACCACGACGTCGTTCCGCCATCGATGGCCGGCGAGGGGAAAAGGATGAGGCTCAGGGATTTCCACGCCATGGGGAAAGGGCTGACGGGGTTTGTCGAGCTCCAGGAGGGAAGGGAGGTAACGGTCGCCGGGATGGACAGAAAGGCCGGAAGGCTCTGGTGTAGCAGCGGCGAGGTGGTCTGGACGGAGGATACGGTTCACTGCCGAACGAGCATCGGCGTGAGGGTGAGGGACGCCAAACGGATAGGCAGGGAGAGCTTCGGACACCATCAGGCCCTCGCCTATGGAAACTGGACGGAGGAGCTCAAGATGCTCGGCAGAATATTGAAGATAGAGGTGCGATGTCTGAGCGAGGATTAAAATCGAGGTATTCAAGGAGGATCGAGATGGACAGGAAGACAAGGATATACGTGATATTCCCTTCAAGCGGCCTGGATCACAGGGGAGCGTGGAAACAGGAGGAGATCAGGCGAAAGGTGATGTCGAATGAGAGAATGCTCGAGGAGATCGAGAGGAGATGCGAAGATGTGGAGTTCGTCGGCAGGATTAACTTGATAGATGAGGATAGATTGGACCGGATAAGCAGATCCCACTATGGAATGACGGAGGAGGAGAGGCTGTTCAGGGCCGAGACGCATCGGATCGCCCAGCAGAGGAGAAGGGCCGCCATCGAGGAGGTGAGAAACTCGCTCCACGAGCTGGACGGGATCCTCATCTTCGGTCCACCGTGGGGTGAACTGATCGATACGGGATTGCCCATCATAGCTGTCTTCCCCATGTGGGGGATGTGGATGTCGGGGTTTAACCCCAGGGCATACAGAGAGAAGAGGATCCTGATAGGCTATCTGCCCGTGGTAAGGGATGCCTCCGAGTCCGTCTTCTCGGCCAGATTGGACGATTTGGCGGGGAAAATAAGGCTGATCCAGGCGCTGTCGAGGATGAAGGGGATGAAGGCCCTGGTCGTCACCGATCGCCCTGTCCTGGGAGAGTTCGAACCCACCCCTCTCCAGGTGAGGGGCGATAGAAAGCGATATGAGGAGATCTACCTCCGTAATCTGAGAGAGACGTTCGGGATGGAGCTGGTGGCGATACCGCAGCGGGAGATGGTTGAAAGGATGAAGAGGGCCGATGAGGAGAAGGCAAGGAGGGTGGCGCGGAAGTGGATCGACGAGTCGGCCGGGATAAGAGGGCCGAGTGAGGAGGAAGTGGTGAAATCCGCCAGGCTGTATCTGGCGATGAAGGAGTTGATGGAGAAATACGATTGCCAGGCGATAACCACGGAAGGGTATGGCGTCTTTGCGGAATACAGCGGAGGACCTATCCCCTCACAGGGTTTGCCCTCATCTCAGCTCTGTACCGACGGTGTTGTGGCCACCTCCGAGACACTGATAGATTCGCTCGTAACGCAGCAGATCGGCCTTCATGTCACCGGAAGCACCGGGTTCAACGGCGACTACATAATAGATCCGTTCAACGAGGTGGCCATCATCGGCCACTGCGAATGTCCCTTTAATCCCTGGGGGGATGAGAGAAGAGTGCCCTACGTCATCAGAAGCCTGCCCCGCTGGCAGGAGGGACAGGGTGGTGCGTGTGTTCAGGTGAACCTACCGACGGGCGAGAGGGTCACCGTGGCGAGGCTGAGCGTATATGACAGGAAGATGACGCTCTTCACCGGTGAGGCCGTGGACGGCAGGGAGCTTTTTGAGGATTGGGAGGATCTGGCGTGCAGGACGAAACTGGCGGTCAGAACCGACACGGAAAAGCTGCTCGAAAACCTTGACTGGCAGATCTTCGGCCACCACAGGGTGGCCTTCTACGGCGATCACAGGAGGATGTTCAAGGATCTCGCCACCTTGATAGGATATGAGATCGTGGAGGGAGGATAAAGATATAACCGTCGAACTTAACGGAAGGAGGTGATTGCTGCATTTTATACGATGTTGGGGAAACCATCAAATGAGGAGGCTGAGCCATGAGTGATCGTAAGGTGAAGATCTATACCCTGTTCCTCTCCTCCGGTCGGCCTGTCGGATATGAGGCCTATCGGAGGTATCACCCCGATGTGAAGATAATGAACAACGGGGAGATACTGGATGAGATCAAGAGGGAAGCCGAAGGGGTGGAATTCATCGGCACACCCGAGCCCGTGAGGGCTGAGGATGCCATCCCGAAGATAAAGGAGAGGGAGGACATAGACGGTCTCCTCGTCTTCGGCCCTCCTCCGGACGGGCTGATATCGATCGGGTTGCCTATGGTGGCCGTGGAACGACCCCTTGAAGGATGCACGACCGTGCCCTTCCACTCCTACAGAGGGAGCAAGGTTGTGACCTCCTTCCTTCCGGCGCATCGTGATAAGAATCCCGAAGTCTACTCCTCACGAATACGGGACATTGTGAGGAAGATAGAACTGATATCCGCCGTGGCGAGGATGAAAGGCCTGAGGATATTGGTGGTGACGGATCTGCCCCCTCTGGGTTACTTCGAACCCATAGGCCTTCAGATTGAGAAGGGCAGGGAGGAGTATGAGGAGACATACACCAGAAACCTGAAGGAGACTCTTGGGGCTGAGCTCGTGCCGGTGCCTCAGAGGGAATTGATCGAGAAGATGAAAGCTGCAGATGAGGGAGAGGCCAAGGAGATAGCGGAGGAATGGATAAAGGGAGCGATTGCGCTTAGAGGTACGAACGAGGAGGAGGTGGTTAAATCGGCGAAGCTGTATATCGCCATGAGGGAACTGATGAGGGAACATGACTGCGGTGCCATAACCACCGAAGGATACGGCTGGCCTCCCCTCGGATATGGGGCGGGCATTCCATCTCAGGGTCTGCCCTCAACGCAGTTCTGCACAGACGGGGTGGTGGCGACCTCTGAAACCCTCACGGATTGCCTGATCACCCAGCAGCTGGGGTTGCACATAACCGGCAGCGCCGGTTTCATGGGGGATTACACGATAGATCCCGTAATCGATGTGGCCATAATCGCTCACTGTGAGGGCTCGCTCAGGCCGTATGGGGATGAGAGGAAGGCGCCTTATATCATAAGGAACCTACCGTTCGTTCCGGAGAATACGGGTGGGGCATGCGTGCAGATAAACTACCCGATAGGTGAGAAGGTAACGGTGGCAAAAATAAGCATCTATAAGAAGAGGCTCTCCCTCTTCACGGGAGAGAGCGTATCCGGGGAGGAGCTCTTCCCATACTGGGATGATGTGCTGGGTAGGATAAAGGTGGCGATTAAGACGGATGGGAGGAAGCTGATAGAGAACGTCGACTGGAGAAGCTTCGGCAATCACAGGGTTGTCTTCTTCGGGGATTACAAACGGGATTTCGAGGATATGGCCAGGTTGATCGGCTTCGAGGTCGTGGAGTCCGCATAACGCCCGATCAGAGCCAGGGCCGCCCTCTACGGAGAGCGGCCCTGATTTGAGGTGGTGTAAGAGGTGATTGAGGATGCGCAAATCAAATCTGATGAGCTTAACTGTGACATTCGCCTTGCTTCTTGCCACATCGGCTTTCGCTAAGGATCTGAAACTCACCGTCATCTACGATAACAACCCTTTTGACAAGAGGTTGGAGACGAGATGGGGTTTCTCCTGCCTCGTGGAGGGGACGGAGAAGAGAATACTGTTCGACGTGGGGGGCGAGGGGAAGGTGCTGCTCAGAAACATGAAGAAGCTCTCCATAGACCCTAAATCGGTGGACGTGGTGGTGCTCTCTCACATCCACTACGACCACATCGGCGGGCTTCCCGATTTCCTGAAGGTGAACGGCGACGTGACCGTCTACATGCCGAAATCGCTCCCACAGAGCGTCAAGGATACCGTCAGAAAGGCGGGCGCGAAACTGGTGGAGGTAGGCGATAAGCCGGTGAAGATCTGCAAGGAGGTCTACTCCACGGGAGAGCTGGGAAGCTGGATTAAGGAGGAGTCCCTCGTGATAAAGACCGCCAAGGGGGCCGTGGTGATAACCGGCTGCGCCCACCCGGGCGTCGTGAACATCGTCAGAAAGGCGAAGGAGATAGCGGGAGGCGGCGTCTACCTGGTTTTGGGCGGCTTCCACCTGTGCTGGATGAACGCCTGGAAGATAAGAGGAATCATCAAGGACGTGGAGAAGGAGAAGGTCACGAAGATCGCCCCCTGTCACTGCTCAGGGGATCTGGCCAGAAAGATGTTTGAGGACGCATATAAGGATAACTTCATCCTGGTGGGCGTGGGCAGGAGGATCAAGGTGGAGGACGCCTTCCCCGATCCTGAAGGCCGAGATGTGAAGGCGGATGTCAGATGTAACGGGAAGGAGCCGGTGGTTTTGGCCGATGTCAAGAGGGAGGTGGAGGAGCAGAAGGCCGATCTCAGATGACAGGGCTGAAGGTGGAGGGATGATCTCCGATCTATTGAAGCTGCTGACGGGCGGTTTCACCATGGGCTGGGGGCCGTGTCTCGCCTATACCGCTCCCCTGCTGCTGCCCTACATCGGCGGCACGAAGGCGAGCTGGCGAGCGGGGCTGAGGGTCGGTTTGATGTTCTCCCTCGGCAGGCTCATATCCCTCGTCATCCTGGGCGCCCTCGCCACGGTCGCCTTCAAAACGATCAACCGCTTCTTCCCGCCCACCAGATCGGGTTATCTACATCTCGTCACGGCGCTCCTTATGGTGACGTTGGGCGTCCTCATCCTGTTGGATAAAGGGTTTAGGATCCCCATCGGCGGGGCCTGGAGGAAGAGGATGCTGGATAGGGGCGATGAGAGCATGCTGTTTTTGGGCTTCCTGGTGGGCCTCTCGCCGTGCGCACCGCTTGTGGCGGTGCTTACATACATCGCCTGCACGGCGGGAAACCTCGCCTCGGGGGCGTTATATGCCCTCTCCTTCGGCATAGGCACGGCCTTCTCGGCGATAGCTGTGTCGGCCCTGACCGGCCTTTTCCCCGAGAGGATATTCAGGGGAAGGAGGCCGCGCAGGGTCTTTCAGATCGTCTGCGGCGCCGTTTTGATCCTCTTCGGGGCACAGCTCATCTATTACGTGCAAGATGTTATGTTTTGAAGATGGGAGGGGATAGGGATGTCGGTATGCTGTAAACGCCTCATATACTGGCTTCTGCTGACGACCACGACTGTCGGCGGGGGAATAACCGCCGACCTGATCCTGAAGACGGGGTCCTTTCCCATCTTCGTTCGAGCCCTGGGTCTCATCGGCATGATATCGGCCCACTTCCCCCTTAAGAGATCGGGGAGGGTGCTCCGCTTCCTGGGAGAACCCAAGGAATGGGGATGCACGAGCCGGCTGGTCACCACGGATATCTACCGATGCGTCAGACACCCCCATCACCTGGGGATAGGCATCTTCATGACATCCCTCGGCTTAGCTATCGGGCATCCCTGCTCCTTTCTCATCATCACCCTCTCCCAATGGGCCTGGGTCATCTGGTTTCTGTTCACGATCGAGGAGAGGGAGCTGAGGGAGAAGTTCGGGGAGGAGTATGAGGCGTATAGTCGGGAGGTGCCCATGCTTCTCCCGAAACTGTCCTGTGTTTTCAAGCTTCTGTTCGGCAAACGGCCTTCAGTCGGCGATGACTGATCGCCCTTCAATTTCAACGATCAGGAGGGTTAAAAATGGAGCTTAAGGTGAAACCCGTTCTGACATACGGGGTCTATCAAAGAAGGGAGGCGACGAGCTGGCGGCCGTGGGGAGGGATACAGACCGAGGAGGACGCCCAAGAGGAGGTTCAAAGGATAGAGGGCGAATTGGGCGATCTGGCCTCGAAGGCTTCCTTCCCGCTGAAGGTGTTCCCCGTTTCACCTCTGAAATCGGCGGAAGATCTGTCCGGAGTGAAGGAGGAGCTGAGCTCCTCGGACCTCACCCTGATCTACGCCGCCGGAGGGGGAGGGAACATCCTCGAGGAACTCGTCTCCTCCAGCAGATGGAGCATCATCTTCGTAAGGCACAGATCGGGGCCCCTTTACCTCTGGTATGAGATCGTTCACCCCACCTTTCTCCGCAAGCGGTCGGACGAGTTCCGTCAACCCGGCGTGGATGTGGAGGATGTGGTGGTGGATAGCTATGATGAAGTGCTGTGGAGGCTCCGTGCGCTTTACGGCCTGAAGAAGACCCTCGGAAGCAGGATAATCTCGATAGGAAACCCAGGGGGCTGGGGAATAGGAGGCAGAGCCGTTACCCTTGCTCAGGAGAGGTGGAGCCTGGACATAAGGACGGTCCCATACCCCGATCTGGCGAAAAGGCTCGAGAAGGCCAAAGGCGATGAGGACATCGTGAGACAGGCCCATCAACAGGCTGATGAGTATCTATCCCAAGAGGGCATCACCTTGCAAACTGACAGGAAATTCGTGGACAACGCCTTCATCCTCTATAGGGTCTTCAAGGATCTGATGGAGGAGCTCAGCTCTGAGGCCATCACCGTCGGCGGATGTATGGGGACCATACTTCCCATAGCTCAGACCACCGCCTGTCTTACGCTCAGCCTGATAAACGACGAGGGCTACCTCGCCTTCTGTGAGTCCGATTTCGTCGTGATCCCATCGGGGATCCTGCTGCACCACATATCCGGGAAACCCGTCTTCCTCAACGATCCGACCTATCCTCATGACGGCGTGGTGACCCTCGCCCACTGCACGGCGCCGAGGAAGATGGACGGCAAGACTTACGAGGATGCGAAGATAATGACCCATTTCGAATCCGATTACGGCGCCACCCCTAAGGTCGAGTTCAGGAAGGGGCAGGAGGTGACGGTGATCGTCCCCGATTTCGAGGAGAAGGTATGGGTCGGGTTCAAGGGGAAGATCCTGGACGCACCCCTTCTCCCGATATGCCGCTCTCAGGCGGACGTGGAGATAGAGGGGGATTGGAGGAAGCTGCTGAGGGAGATGAGGGGATTCCATTGGATGATGTGTTACGGCGATTACCTGAGGGAAACCGGATATGCCTTGAAGAAGGTGGGTATAGAGTGGGTGACCCTCTGAGTTCGAGCTCTTCGTAAGCCGTCCACAGTTCAATTGTCATTTGTAGTCATTAGGTCATTCGGCTTCGCCGTCAT
>CAZHVH010000090.1:0-10395 GCA_964535855.1 uncultured bacterium | reverse complement strand
AGGATAGATATGCCCATGTGGAGGGCAACTCCGCCGCGCACATAAAATCGACTCTCGTTGGCGCCTCTGAACTGGTATTCATAGAGGATGGAGATCTGCTGCTCGGCACGTGGCAGGCGATTTACCTCTGCGAATTCGACGGCCCCCGAACGAGGAGGATCTTCGTCAAAGTAGCGGAGTGCTGATCCTCTAAACGTCCCTGGCTTTCATTGTGTTATCAGCGCTCTATAAGACACTTTAACCAGTCGATATACCGCGCCCTCGAGGAAGTCGATATCACATGGTTGGTGCAGGGCCCGAAGCCAACCGAAGTCGACGCCGCGGCGGGTAGGTTCCGTCTCATCGTCATGTCGACTGCAGACAACAAGGGCTGCCCGGCTGGCAATAGCTCCAGACCGTATCGATCAGTAGCGCTTGCTAATTCAGATGACCTTGCAACCTAATCTGGGAGGTGAAGACCATGACTCACGTTAATCGGTTATTCGTTGGATTGGCACTCCTTGCCGCGGTTTGTTCAAACACATTAGCGGCGAAAAAGGAATCGGAGCCTGTTCTCCTTACCCCCGCCGGCGAGAAGCTTCTCGCACGTTACACCGAGATGCTCGAGGGATTGAAGAAGGAGATCATAGAAGCCTTGCCGGTCATCGATGAGACACGTAAAGCCGCCTTCCTGAAAGCCTACAAGGAGGAGGCGCTGGCTACAGCAGCTGAATTGAAAGCAATGCGAGCTCAGGATCGGAAGTCTGCCACAGACCCGGCGAAGAAGGCATACGAAGCCGCAAAGGAAGCCCGTGTTCTGGCGACGGAGAAAGCGCAACCGTTGGCCGAAGCCATGCTGGCCGACCTGAAAGATTTCCTGAAGGGCGACAAACTGGATGCGCAACTGGTGAAGTGCGTCATTCTTACTGAAGCCACACCGCGTGGTCTGACGGAGTTTGCTCAGCAGGGGAGAGAACATGAGCAACTGATTGAGACGCTGCTGGCGGATGTTGATCTGATGAAACAAATGCTCATCGCCGACGGAGCCAGGAACGGTAAGTACGGCCGGGCGATGAAGATCTACACGAGCATCCAGAAAATCAGCCCTCTAGCCAAGTATGGTCCCCTGCAGAGACTAGCGCTGGCCATCAGTTTGGAGCATGCGGTACCGGTGAAGCAGACGAATCCAAAGGACCGGCCCGATGCGCCGGCCACCATTGATCCGGTGAAGCGGTATCTGCATTACGAAAAGGCTTTTCTGGCCGGCGAGTTGGATCCCGCCTTTAAGGATCTGACCGTATGGGAATATCGAAATGTCGTTAACGGCGATGAGACGGATGAGGTTCTGGCCTGGGGGCGGAAGATGCTCCGTAACTATCGGCCCGACCTCATCTATACTTCGGACTATCGCTGGCGCTACGTGAATATCGTCAGGACAGACGTCAAGTATGGGTCGGAGGGTGTGAAGAACGACCTTCCATCGCTACACAAATACCAGAACATCCTGATGAATGGCGGCGTCTGCGGTAGGCGCGCATTCTTCGGCCGATTTATCCTGCGCGCCTTCGGAATCCCCACCACGGCCCGTCCCCAGCGCGGCCACGCGTCATTAACTCACTGGACGCCCGATGGCTGGGTTATCTGTCTCGGCGCAACTTGGGGGTGGGGCTGGACCCGCTATGGCCAAGACCTCGATTTCCTGGCATACACGCAGGCGAGAAAGAACAAACAGGCCTTTCTGGAAGCGCTGCGTGCCCGGTGGGTGGGCACGATCCTGGGAGAGAAGAAGGTTCTCGGATTCCACGACCCTCCATCCGGTTTCTGGAACGCTGTTTCGCTCTATCGACAGCGGGCAATTATTGAGGAGACTAAAACTGCTGTTGGTAAAAACATCGGCGAGGCGAAAAAATCCAAGGAGACTGTGACTGAGGCGAATAAGAGGATCATCATCAGCAAGGACGGCGTCATAATCATCCCGGCAGCCGCCTGCACAAGGCCGACGCATAGCACAAAGAAGATCATTTTCATGAGGAACTTTGACGGCGGCACACAGTTGCATTACAGCCGTCTCGGAAAGCCCGAGGCGTTCGAGTATAAGATAGAGGTACCGAAGACCGGGAAGTATGCGCTCATCGCTCGCGTGGTCACCGTAAACAGAGGCGTGCGTCTCCTGCTCAAGCTGAATGGGGCGGACACCCCCATCGACATTCCTATTCCATACACCATGGGTATGTGGGGATGGAGCCAGCCGGTGGAGCTTTCACTGGTCGAAGGCAAAAACGCTCTTAGCTTCACAATGAAATCCCCCAACCATGGCCTGAGCATTAAATACTTCAGGCTGACGCCGGTAGACTAGAGGCCGATCCGACCGGCTTGGGGTTGAGTTCAAAGAGGATTTGAGCGAGAATCACGATAACAATTGAACATCAGGGGAAAACTCATGAAAGAGACCGACAACTCTATTCCCTTCGAGGTGTTCGCTCGTTTCGAGCGAATCGAGGGCAAAAATCCCATCTTATACTGCGAACCGCCTGACTGGGCGGCCGCCGCGCATGCGATCGTGGATGGCGAGACCGTCCACTACCTCTGGGCCAGACGTGACTCAAAGGCCCAACGATGGTTCATAATGCATAGCTTCGCACCGGCAAGCGATCCGGCTGCGGTGCAGCACGACCCGCGCAACCCCATCCTACGCCCGGTTCCCGGCGGTTTCGACAGCACAGCGACCGAGTATCCCTTCCCGTTTCGGAATCCATCCGACGGTAAGCTATACACCTACTACCTCGGCCGCAACGACGACTGGGTGAAGCAGACCGGTCTGCTGATGAGTGATGGCGACTTCGGCCGGTGGACTCGGGTTCGCCCTACCCCGGTGATCTCGGCGGAAACGGAGTTCGAGAGCAAAGGCTCGTCGCATCCGTCTGTGGCCATCGACGGCGACACGATCCATATCCTCTACACCGGCGAGTCGGACAAGCCGCCGGTCATCTGCCATGCGACCGCGCCAACCACTGACCCCGCGGCCGTCACGAAGGATCCGGCCAATCCTATTTTTTGCGGCTCGGGTGAGGCGTGGGACAGCCACGGCGTGCGTGAGGCGGAAATCTTCAAGGGCCCGCAATACTTCCACATCTTCTACGGCGGATACGATGGGAAGGTCTGGCGTATCGGACATGTGCGCACGCGGGATTTCCGCACGTTCGAGCCAAATCCGTATAATCCCATCTTTACGCCATCGCCAGATCCCGATGCCTGGGACTACAACGGCATCCTAACGCCGCAGGTCTTCATGATCGGAGATACCTTTTGGATGCTCTACGCCGGGCTGAAAGGCAAAGAATGGCAAAGTGGCCTCGCGGTGATCTCCAAGTGACGTAGGGGGAATCTAAGCGGGGAAACGGGCGAAACAGAGGATATCTATCTTTTCATCCCCTTTGATGATCTGTCCTTTGAAGAGTCCCTCCTGCTGAAATCCATAGGCTTTAAGCAGAGCGATCTTGCCGTCCGAGGTGGACTCGGTAAAGCATTGGACTTTTTTGCTCGGCCATGATAGAGCATCCATTAACGGATCGGCGGAGGACCAGAAATTGGGGTGGACGAACAGATCGAGCAGGCAGACATTCCCGCCCCACCTTGGGTCGTCCATCAGAGCGGCAAATCCCACGATCGCCCCGGTCTTTTCGGACTCCAGCAGCTTAACCTCTCTGTATCTTCTTCCCTCCTCAAGCTCCCTCTTCAGTGCCAGGAACCCTCCCTCGAAGTTGGTCGGCCCGTAGATGGGGATCATGACGCTCCTGAGCCAGTCCCCCTCCACCACGCCGGTCAGCGCCGTCATCTTCGCCCAGTCATGCCATTGAACCTCCTTAACCCTGACCGTTGTCTCCCGCTGGTCAAACCACTTCGACTCGAAATCCTCTTCGGCGAAATACCTCATGAATCCTGAACCGGGAACCACGCTTCTGAAGCCAAAGCTCGAATATATACGATATGCCACTCCGCCATATCCCGTGCCGAGGTAAAGCGCCTTCCCCCCGCGCCGGCGAAAATCCTCCATCTGCTCCCTCATCACAGCCGCACAGGCCCCTTTACGGCGATGCTCGGGTTTCGTGAAGACATGTCCCAGGATCCCAACCCCCAGATGCTCTACGGTCATGATGTTCGCTATGATCTCATCGCCGAGCTTACCGATGTAGAAATAAGTCTCAAGCTCATCCAGCTCCTCCCTGACCGATCGCCTGATATGCCATTTGTACACATCGGGCTTATGCTCGAGGAAGGAGTTTATCCTCGAAGCGTATTCCTCATCCGGGGCCTTTACCACCCCTATCTCCATAATCTCACCGCTTTTGAGGGTAACGGTCGAAAGCTTCCTGTACATCTCCTCACCTCACGGCGAGCTTCAGGGTTGTAATGGAATGGGGCGGAAACTCGTAGGAGAACTCGTTTCCGGGGACCGAGATCGGCCTTTTGACCGTCTTGACGTTCTCCTTCTCTGAAAAATCGTTCGTCACCTTGACGTCCTCGCCCGTTATCTCAAAGACCATTCCCGCTTCGATCAATCTGCCGAAATGATTCTCTATCTTGGCCGTTATCGGATCGGAGGAATGCCTGTTGACGACGTTTATGGTGAGGTGATCGCTTTCAGGATTATAGCTCGCCGACACATCCAGATAGGGCACTTTGCCATATCCCTCGCTTTCGAACGAATCGCACTCGCAATGTACGTCGAGCGCCACGGATCCGTTCTCATTTGCGTAAAGCTCCAGCGGGAAGAAGATCGTCTGAAGGAACATGTCGTCGGGCTTGGTCATGATGGGGGGGATGACGTTGACCAGTTGAGCCATATTGGCGATCTTAACGTAATCGGCGTTTCGGATGAAGGAGTTGAGGAACATCGCCACCACAAGGGCGTCCTCCAGGGTGTACCGTCCGTGTTTGGGGTGATCGTTTGGGAAACCGGGCGTGGCGTTCCATTCGTCGAAGGCGATCTTCATCTTCTTGCCGTTATGGTGATATACTCCCCAATCGATTATCCCTCTCACGGCCCGAATGTACCTCTCGATTTTCTCCGAGACGGCCATATACTCGTAGTAGTTATCCTGACGGTTGTTCACGTACATGTGGATGGCGATATAATCGCATATGCCGGTCAGTTTTTCGACGACCACCCTATTCCAGTTCATATCGTATGCGTTCTGCATACAGGAGCCACATGCGACCAGCTTTATCGACGGATCGGTCCATCTCATGACTTTGGCGAACTCGAGGGCGAGCTTCGCGTAGTCCTCCGCCTCCTTATGCCCTATCTGCCAATTTCCCGAGACCTCATTTCCCAATCCCCAGAATTTAACCTCATACGGCTCCTCGTGTCCGTATTTCCTCCTCAAGTTCGCGTAATATGTGTCCTCCCTGCCGTTACAGTATTCGACCCAGGCCTGTGCCTCGTCCATCGTGCCGTTGCCCATGTTGACGCAGATATAGGGCTCCGTTTCGAGGAGTCTGCAGAACTGTATGAACTCGTCCGTGCCGAACTGGTTCGTCTCGACGGTATGCCATGCCAGCTCCATCCTCTTTGGCCTGGCTTCCTTCGGGCCGATCCCATCCATCCAGTGATATCCGGAGACGAAGTTGCCGCCGGGCCATCTGAGAATGGTGACCTTCAACCTCTTAGCCGCCTCGATCACGTCCCTTCTGAATCCCCTCTCATCCGACAGGGGGGAGTCCGGGTCGTAGACTCCACCGTAGATGCATCTTCCCAGATGTTCTATGAAATTTCCGTAAATCAGCGGCGATATCTCATCTATACGCCGTCTCAGATCGACCGATATGACGGCCATATCACACCCCCTCATGCTCCAATGTATCGAGAAATCCCTCGATTTGTCCCTTTAAAGCGTTGAACAGCTCAGACATCCCTTCGACCAACGGGCGAAGCTCATCCCAGATCAGCTCATAGCCATAGGTATGGCGGAAGAGATGTCTAAATCTAAGGTATCGATGGAGCTTCAAACCGAGCTCATGGTCTATCACGGCTGATCGGTTTTCCGTTTCCACCTCCATCAATCTCAGGAGGTCGGTGTGCCATCTTTCGCCTTTGGGCAGATCTCCATCCACCGTTAGGGCGATCCGCTCGAAGATACGTTCTACGCCGTTGTAGAAGTCATGAACGTATTTGCCAAGTCCGCCGAGCTCAAGCTCTGAAGGCTCACGTATGCCGGAGGCAAGCAGATCTTCAACCTGAGATACGATCCTACTCAGGTTTAGAATCTCCCCTTTTATGAGCTCCCTAAAGGTTCGCATCTCATCCATCTTTTTCTCCCCTTTCAGCATGGCAGCGATATGTTTTGGAAGGCGTTCAAGAGGGATCAGATCCAGATCTATTCCCTCCGGTATGAGATTCCACAGCTCCTCCATCGCTTCGATATATCTGCCGGGTTCAAGCCCTTCAACAGCTATATCCACATCAGATCGGTCATGCCAGGGGGTATCTCCGCGAAGCGATCCTGCTATAAAGGCCTCTTTCACACCGAACCGCTCTTTTAGCACCTTTATACATTTATCCGCCGCCTTCAAAGCGACCGATCTCCTCGTTTCGATCTCATCGCTCATCTCTTCGCCAGCTCCCCGAAGTTTTTCAATATCCTTAAACCCAATCTCTGGCTCTTTTCGGGATGGAACTGCACTGCGAAGAGGTTATCATGCCAGACCATCGAGGTGAATTCCACGCCGTATTCGGTGGTGCCGGCGATCAGCGATTTATCTTCGGGAACGACGTAATAGGAATGGACGAAATAGAAGTAGGAGTTATCCGGGATGTCCTTCAGAAGAGGATTGGGTCTGACGATCCTCACCTGGTTCCATCCCATGTGAGGCACCTTCACATCGGTTTGAAACCTGACCACACGTCCTTTGATCAGACCCAGCCCCTTAAATCTGCCGCCCTCCTCGCTTTCGGAGAGGAGTAGCTGTAGTCCGAGGCAAATTCCCAGATATGGTTTTCCATCCTTAATGGCCTGGACGATCTCCTCGGCGAGCCCGGATCGCCTGAGCCTTTCCATCGCCGCCCCGAACGCTCCAACGCCGGGGAGCACGATCGCATCCGCCTCTCTCACCTTGCGAGGATCGTCCGTCACGATCGCCTTGAATCCCACCCGTTCGAAGCCCTTCTGTACGCTCCTCAGATTCCCCATGCCGTAGTCGATTATCGCCATCATCACTCCAGTACCCCCTTCGTCGAAGGCACACCTTTGACCCTCTCATCCATCTGTGTAGCCATGTCCAGCGCTTTGGCGAAGGCTTTGAAGATGGCCTCGACGATATGGTGTCTGTTCGATCCATACTGAACCAGGACATGTATCGTTATCCCCGATCGTCCGACGAAGCCGTTGAAGAACTCCTCGACCAGCTCGCAGTCGAAATCCCCTATCTTCCCCTCCAGATCTGGGGCGTTAAAACTTAAAAATCCCCTCCCGCACACATCCACCGAGACGATGGCCAATGATTCGAACATCGGTAGGATGAAGAATCCGAATCGCCTGATCCCCGATTTGTCCCCCAGAGCCTTCGATATCGCCTCGCCGAGACATATTCCCACATCTTCAACGGTGTGATGATAATCGACATGCAGATCACCCTCAGCATGGAGTTCCAGGTCGAAGAGGCCGTGTTTGGCGAAGAGCTCGAGCATGTGATCTAAAAAACCGATCCCGGTCGATATATCATATCTCCCCTCACCGTCGAGAGAAAGCTTGACTTTAACCTTAGTTTCTTCCGTCTCCCTTTCCACCTGGGCGACTCTCATCATTTGGGCAACCCCCTAACCCAGAGATACAGGGCGAGGTTCATCCCCCCCACGAATCCGAACACATAGGATTGCATGGCCGACTCAAGTGCCCTTGTCTGTGTCGGTATGATGGTTAAAGCTATGGGCAGGCCGAGGGCGAAGATGGCGAACAGGGTGGTAAGCTTCCCCAAGGATGTATCCCACAGTTTCACCCTCCTCAGCAGAGCGTCTATGTAGTATCTATCCCATAAAACGGCCGTCCATTTCCCCTCGGCATATCCGAGAACAGCTCCCAGGACATATGCAAATAAGCCGGGACGCTGATCCAAGCCCCAAGCCGCCGATATGTATCTCCAGAGAAACTGTCCGACGACCGAGGAAGCGATCAGAAGTATAAGCGCAGCCGGTCGCACGAAAAAAGGGAGATGACGCCTGTGCAGTTTGTATCGACGTTCCTCACTAGACACAATCCCTCAACGCCTCTAAAAATAGTTCGTTCTGTTTCGGACTTCCCACCGTTACCCTGAGACATCCCCTCAACATCCCTGAATCGAGATTTCTGACCAGGATCCCCCTCTCAAGCAGACCCTCAAAACACCCTGTCGCATCGGGTACCCTGAAAAGGATGAAGTTCGCATCGGAGGGGAAGGGATGGACGTTTTCCATCCGGAGCATCTCCTGGTATAGCCTCTCCCTTTCCGAGATTATCAGATGTACCCTTTCGGCCATCTCCTGATCAAACCTCATCGCCTTCAGAGCCGCCATCTGTGAGATCGAGTTCAGGTTGTAAGGTAGTCTGACCTTATTCACCTGCTCGGCGAGATCTCTTTGAGCGATCATATATCCGACCCTCAATCCCGCCAGTCCATACGCCTTGGAGAAGGTACGCAGGATGACGAGATTATCGAATCGATCCAACATCGGCAGGAAACTTCTCCCCGAAAATTCAAAATATGCCTCATCCATGACCACCAGCGTATCGCTCCTCTCCAGCAGAGCTCTGATGACATCTTCATCGAAGCAGTTACCGGTGGGATTGTTGGGATAGCTGAGGAAGACGATGTTTGGGCTGCCCACCAGACCCTTCATCATCTGATCCGGATCTATGTCGAAGTTCTCGGTCAAAGGGACCTCGACCGTTTTTACCCCCTGTATGCGGGATATGATTCCGTACATCGAGAAGGTAGGCACCGGATAGAGGACCCTGGTTTTGGGGGAAGCGAAGAGGGTTATCAAATGGCCGATGAGCTCGTCGGAGCCGTTGCCCATGACGATCTGATCCGGATCAACCAGAAGCCTTTCGGCCAATGCCTTTCTCAGATCGAGGGCGGAACCGTCGGGATATCTGTTGATCGGCGTCTTTCTAAGCTCCAGGCATATGAGCTCCTTAAGCTCCGTCGGCAGATCGAACGGGTTCTCGTTAGCGTCCATTTTAATGAGATCAGCATAGCGATGGACGGTATAAGGTTTAAGTCGTTCTATATCCTCTCTGAGATATCTTTCCACGAATGGGGATGATCTCATCTTTCGCCTCGGAGGGATCAGGCCCGACCGGAACAGCCGGGCCCAGCAGATTTTAAGATTTCATCATACATCTTCTGAGGTAATTACCGCTGAGCTGAAATCCGAGTTTGCGCCTATCCCCGCTGAACCGCGGGTCCTCGTGTTCTATGATGACGTTTCCATCATATCCGTTTTCCAGAAGCAGAGCGAAGAACTTCGGCCAGTCGAAGTTAGCGAACCCCGGCAATCTGTATGTCCACCATCCCCTTTGATATGCCCCTCTTTTTCTGAGCCTATCCCAGAATATCTCCGTATCCTTGGCGTGGACTATGAATATCTTCCCTATGAAATCCCTCGCGGCCTGAAGCGGATCTATCCACTGCCATATGAGGTGGGATGGGTCGAATTCAAGGCCGAGGTGATCCGATTGGACGGCGTCGAACATCGCCTCCCATGTCTCAGGGGTTACGGCGAGGCTCCCGCCATCGGCGAACGGCCCTTTGCCGGGCCAATTCTCGAAAGCCAGTTTAACGTCCTTTTTCTCAGCAAGCTCGACTACAGGTGAGAACACCTCTTTGAAGGAGGCCACGTTTTCCTCGATGGATTTCTCCGGATCGTATCCCATAGGCCCGGCGCCGGTTATGATGGTATCACCCATAAGTTTACATATATCCATCACCTTGGAGAGCCTGTCGAGATGGGAGCTCAGCTCATCCTTACTCGATCTTATCGAGGGCCACCCGGTGAGGAAGGAGGCAGCGACCAGTCCGTTTTCATCCAGGAGTTTCTTGGCCTTTTCGGCCTGTGATGGATCGGCGAGCCATTCGCCCGGCGGTCCGGAGATCTCAAGACATTCAAATCCCGCCTCGGCGGCGAACCTCACCATATCCTCAGAGAAACCGGTCAGAAGCCCGAGTTTCATGTGTCACCTCTCCGTTTTTGGGAGATAAAAAAAGTGGCGGTGTAGGGATTCGAACCCTAGACGCCACGGGTATGAGCCGTGTGCTCTTGCCGACTGAGCTACACCGCCATAATTCTTCAGGTAGGGAAGAAATGGTTGCGGGGGGTGGATTTGAACCACCGACCTTTGGGTTATGAGCCCAACGAGCTACCTGACTGCTCCACCCCGC
>CAZHVH010000089.1:0-10418 GCA_964535855.1 uncultured bacterium | reverse complement strand
CGTTCCTGGTTCCTTGTTCCTTTTCATCTTGACAATATGAGCGATCTAAGTTTCTCTATCGCCCTTGCGACCCTGTCCCTCGCTTCAAAGAGCTCCTCGGGGTCCGTTGAAAAATCGGTGAGCGATCTCACCAGCTTGTCAGGGAGTTTCAGGGCCTCTTTGGCTTCAGCCAGCGCTTCTTCTCTCATCTTCCCCTCGGCCTCCTTCAAGAGCTCTCTCAGGATGAAGAAATATTCCCTGTCCTCAAGGCCTTCCCTTATAAGCTCCCATCTTATCGAGTCCACAGGGGGCTCCAGAACGGGCTCTTTGGGTGGTTCTCCTCTCCTCGGCGGATAGAGCAGGAAGCCGTCGCCGTTCCCCCAGAAGGTGCCTGACGGGCTGTAGGAAGCAGGGTCATCCCAAGGGTTTCTGGGTTTTCCCCTCGAAGCCCAGTAGGTCGTGGACCAATATAGCGAACCCTGAACTCCGTATTTTTCGGCGGCCCAGAACCTTATGCGGTGGCATATTGCGGGATGGTCCACGAAGTTATTGGGGTAAGGCGCCCTTGGGCCACAGCAGACATACCACCAAACCTCCTCGCCGTGCCGCTGTCTCTCCTTCGCCTTCTCGGGGTCGAACATCGAGAGCACCGGCACCCAGATGTCCACGTGCCCATGGAGCGGTGGCTCTGGTTGCTCCGTGAGCAACCTCTTGACGCCCGGCGCCAGCCTCTTGAGCAACTCCATCCCCTCGACGACGAACGGGTAATCCTCCTCCCTTGGCTCGTCGAACCAGTAGAAGTAAGCCTCCTCCAGCCAGCCGTTTTCCCTCAGGTGCTCCTCCAGCAACCTGTAAGCCTTCTCGTAAGCCCTCCTGAGTTCGGGGGTCGCCCCCTTGTAGGCCAGGATGACTCTCCTCGCCCTGAACAGCCCGGCGGCGTTCCAGCCGTTGAAGTTGAAACCGTCGAGGTGTTTGCGCATCGCCTCGTCGAATGCGTCGAGGTTGTGGAACTTGACGCCCACGTCCGCCTTGTGCTCGTAGGAGATCGAGCCTTCGGGCTTGAGTTCACCTTTGAGGAGCGCTTTCGTCTCTTTGAGGACGCTTTCGGCAAGAGTCCTGAGGGATGACTCGTCCTTGGCGGGTCCGCAGAATATGGCCACCGGCGGCCCGTCGTCCTCGTAGACCTCGCCCGGCTCAAGCCACCTCCCCACCGACCGGTAAATGTCGCCGTGCCCATCCCGGAGGTTAAAACTTACCCCCTCGCCCAGGGCCACGCCGCCGAAGGCCAGGCCCTTGTCCGGCCACAGCCAGGCGCCGTAGCGCTTGGTGTTGACCGCCTTGTAGCCTCGAAGCGCCGGCGGGACGAGGTAGTAGAGGCCGTTGAGCCTCCACCTCACCTCGTCCGTGTTTTTGATCGTCAAGCACTTGACGATGACCCACGGCCTCCCGGCGACGAACTCGAACCTGTAAGTCGCCTCGAAGGCCCTGTCCGCCGGGCTCGACGACGTCTTGACTGCCGTCACCTCGACGACGCACCTCTCCGGCGACTCGACGACGAACTGCATCCCCTTGATGAAATCAGGGCCCGGCCAGCCGACCCCCTTCCCCTGCCAGCCCACGCCTTCCCTCTCGAACTGCGTGAGACAACAGCGGATGGAGCCCACCTTCTCCTCGCCGTGAAGGAGGGCGAAGAAGTCCCCCTTGAACCTATCGCAGACGAACCTGAGCGGCCCCACGTCAACCTCGTCCCTCGGGCCGATGATCTCCCAGCTTGGGCGGGCGAGCGACGGAGCCGGCCAGTAGGGCGAGACCCGGTGCCTTGCGAACGTCCGCATGTAGAACTCGAACACCTTCGCCTCCTGCTCGTCCGTCCTTATGCCGTGGAAAAGCCTGTTGACCCCAACCCCGTAGGCGGTCCTCGTGTGCGTCTCGTCGGAAAGGGAAAAGTCGTAGACGTGGAGCCTTATCGGGACCTCCACGGGAGCTGTTCCCCTCGGCTTTACGATGAGCTTTCCGGTGTAGTTGCCGGGCGGGCACCCTTTGGGGACCTTGACGGTTATCCAGAGGGGCTGGTTCTTGTCCTTTTTGAGCTTAAGAGGTCCTCTATATGGCGGGAGCGGGTCGGGCCAGTCGCCGACACACCCGAAGGAGTCCGTCGGCCTTTTAACTCTGACGCATTCGACGAGCCTTATGCTTATGTTCTCCCTCGGTATCCGACCCTTTCCGGACTCAAGGGGGGTGAGCTCAAGTTTGACCTCCAGATCCTCCCTCGGCCTCAGGACGACCTGGAACGGCTCGTATTCGTTCCCTGCTGCGGAAATCTCAACCTGCTCCCCTCTCGCTTCAGGGAGGGGACGGTCCCTTGATACCTTGTAGGTAGAGTTACACCACCATATCGAAAGCCTGTCATCCGTCAAGAGAAGCTTTCCGTAATTGCTCGCATGAAGGCTTGGAACTTCGAGGGATGTCTCCGCCTTGAAGAACTCCTCACCGCCCTCACTTGCCGTAAGCGTTACCCCGTATTCCCCGGGCTCCTTGAGGATCGCCTGGAGCTTCGGGATGGCCCGGGAGCCCGGGTTGAGCTTAAACCCCGCTGATCTCTCCATTGTCTCCCCTCCAGGCGTCGCGATCAGGAGCTTGAACATGATCTCCTTCTCCTCGGAGCTCATGTTTTCGACCTTCGGTCTCACCGTGAGCTTGCCCCTCTCGGGCCTTCCGAGCGAGAGAAGCTCGACGGGAAGCTCCCTTGACTCCCTTTCGACGAGCAGATAGAGCGTCGAGCCTTCGATTTCCGGAACCTCCCCGGAGAGCTCAGCTTCGTAGGTGTAGTTTGAGACCTGCAACACGCCTGTGCTTTCGAGCTTCACGAAGACACGGTCGCTCGGGAAGAGGGACGAGGGGAGCTTCGCCCTGTGCTCGCCCAGGTTTGAAAACTCGGCAAATTCAAGCCAGCTTTCGCCGTCCTTGCTTGCTTTGAGCTTGAGCCTCCCCTCACGATACCAACAAATCGTGACCTTGACCTCCGCCGAGGTCTGGGTATAGGGTTTTGTGTCGTGCCTGTAGGTCACGTATCTGCCTTTGTCGAGGACCCACCTGCCCGTGTTGAACCCGGCGGTGAAGTCGTGAAGTGCTCTCGAGTAGTTCGAGAGGAGGTTACTGTATCTGCTCGACATGACGTATCTGCCCTCTGTAATCCTCTCATCGTGCCCGAGCGAGGGCTTTGTGTCGGGGAGGATAAGCTTTACCGGGATGAGCTTGAGGTCGTCGAAGTAAACCTCGCCCTTCATGTGCCACTGGCCGAGGTAGACGTTGGAGCTTTCGAGCCTCTTCGGTGTGACAAAGATGAAGCGATGGAACGACCAGGAGGTAGAGGGGGAGAAGTCCCTGTTTATCCCTGAGACGACCAGCTCCTCCATGTAGCGCCTCTCGCCCTGGAAGCCGGAGATGACGCATCCGCCAGATGCCTCCTCCTTCATGGAATAGAAGGAGAGCATGTAGGTCGAAAAAGGCTCAAGCTCAAGCCTGTGTTCCCAGCGGTTTGAGGTTTGTCCGTCGCCCTTAACGCTTAGGGAGCGTTCGCCCGTCCTCGAGAGCCTCTCCCATCTTCCCTCTCCACCCGAAAGCTTCCAGTCAAGCTTCTCAAACGACGTCTCATAAGGCATTGAAAGCATGGCCGCAAGGATAAAGATCAGAAGCATTTCAAAAACCTCCTTGTTTAAATTCCCGTCTCCTAGCAGATCAGGTTCCGAACCCCGGCTTTTTGTTCATCGGGGCTCAACATTGCTCCCCAAGGCAGCGTGCTCACCTACAGCCGCCATTTTACTTCTTGCGCCTGGAGGTTTAGCGGATTATATTCACCGAGTTTTCCTCAAATTGGACGTAAGCTCTGTCCCCGAGGTCTAATTTCATCTTTGCAAATGTTGGGGTCAGAGTCCATGAGATAAGCCTGATACCTACGTCCACCTCCACCTCGGTCAACGCGCCTTTGTTCTCAATTCTGCGGATAACCCCTGTGAAGAGGTTATCACATTCGCCTTCCGGCTTCGCCGCGGATATGGATATCTCCTCCGGCCTGATGGATAGACAGACCTCCCCTTCCGCCTTTCCCGGACAGCGGATCGTCAGATCGCCGACGTTGACATCGCATTTTCCGTTTCGACAGACCGCCCTTCCGGCGAACACGTTTCTGCTTCTGACGAACCGGGCGACGAACTCGGTCTCGGGCCGCCTGAATATCTCATCGGCCCTGCCGACCTGGATCAGTTCGCCCTTATTGAGCACCCCTGCCCTATCGGCCACCATGAGCATCTCCTCGAAGTTATGACAGACGTGAACCGTTGTGATCCCCGTCTCCCTCTGTACCCTCCTGAGCTCCCTTGCCAGGAACTCGCCCGTGGCGGGGTCCAAGGCGCTGAGGGGTTCATCCATAAGCAGAACATCCGGCTCTGTCACGATCGCCCTGCCGAGGGCCACCCTCTGTTTCTCGCCGCCGCTCAGCGTTTGAGGATATCGGTCGAGGAAACTTTCGATCCTTAGCATCTCCGCCACTTTCAGGACCTTCCCCCGGATATCCGAAGCCCGCTTTACCTTTAACCCAAACGCTACGTTATCGTAGACGGTCATCGTAGGAAACAGGGCATAATCCTGTGGGACATATCCGACATTCCTCGCTGCGGGGTCAAGATATGTGACATCTCGTCCTCCTATAAGGATCTTGCCGCTTTCCACCCGTCTAAGGCCGCAGATACACTCTATAAGGAAGGTCTTACCGGCCCCCGTAGGACCCAGTAAGACGAAGTATTCGCCCCTCTCGATCCTCAGGTTTATATCCCTGAGCCTGAAATCCCCCGCTCTTGCGTTGAGATCCCTGATCTCTATCATCTTCCCACCCAGATGTATCCCACGCCGCCGAGCTTTTTGACGAGCGTCAGGGTTGTCATGGCGATGATTATCATGAGGATAGCGATTGAAAGCGCGGCCTCGATCCTGCCGATCGAGAGCTCCAGATAGATGCTCGTCGGCATCACCTCCGTCTTGAATCTGGTTGTGCCGCAGAAGACGATGATCGGCCCGAACTCCCCTATCGCCCTCGCCCACGCGAACAGCCCGCCGGCTATGATGCCGTTTTTTGCAAGCGGGAGGGTCACCTTGAGGAAGGCCTTGATTCTGCTGCAGCCCAGAGTCATCGCCACATCCTCGAGCCTTCTGTCCACCCCGTCGAAGGCAGCTTTGATCGTCCTAATGGCGAATGAACAGGCCACGACGAACTGGGCCAGGACGACCCCCTGCGTCGTATATACGAAGTGCAGACCCGATCCCTCTATGGCTCTCCCGACGGGCGTTCGGAAAAACACGAGGAGGCTTACGCCCATGATCAGAGGGGGAAGCACTATGGG
Source organism: uncultured bacterium (assembly GCA_964535855.1). Taxonomy (GTDB): domain Bacteria; phylum Poribacteria; class WGA-4E; order B28-G17; family B28-G17; genus JAGGXZ01. Next base: position 5,043 of record CAZHVH010000089.1, on the reverse strand, counting down.
TACATCCACTAGGGTGTCGACCAGCATCATCCCCGGAAACCTATATCTCGAAAGGGCATAGCCGGCCGGAATCGCCACACACATGGAGAGAAGGGCGGTGGTGAACGAGGAGATACAGCTCAACTTTATGGCGAACTGAATCTCCTTCGAGCGGAGGGTATTCAGAAAAGTATGCAGATCCACATAGAGGATATCGCTCACAAAAAGAGCTAATATGATGAGGAGGTAAAACGCCAACATCCCGGCCGTGAGGAGAAAAAGAGGCCGGTGAGAAATCATACGATGTGACCTCTTGATCATCTCATCTGTATCCATCCCTCTTGAGGATCCCAACGCCCTCTTGAGAGGAGGCGAATTCCAGGAACTTTCTGGCCAGCTCCTTGTTTTTGGAGAAGTTCAAAAGACAGACATGGATCTTCGTCTCAGGGAACTTCTCTTTCATCCATATGCCATCCAACGAGTCGGAGTTAAGGACGGCGATGAAGTTCCACACCACAGCGACATCGGCCGTTCCCAGTTTGATCGCGTTGCCGAGCTCCTGATGTGTTTTGGTCTCGTAGACGATGTTTTTCTTCACGGCCTCCTCGATTCCTTTTTCCTTCAGCTTTTGATGGACGTATTGGGCGCATGTTTGAAATCTCGGATCACCCAGAGCGACTCTGATCCCCGGCCGGGCTAAGTCCTCCAGCGATTTTATCCCCTTTGGGTTGCCCTTTGGGACGATTAGGACGGGCGTCAGTTTCCCCACCACCCTGTCATCCTCCAGCACGCCCTTTTCCCTCAGCATATCGGCGTATGGATCGTGCACGATGCATATATCCCCTTTATGGGTTAGCAAGATCTGAGGGAAGATGGTCTCGCATCCGGCGAAGTTATATTTGATATCCGCGCCGAACCTCTCCTTGAACTTCCCGCCGATCTCCTCAATAGGCTTGCTGAAGGAGGTGCCACAATAGACGATGAGAGGTTCGCCCTTCTCCCTGCCGCAGCCTATCAGGGACAATCCCGCTATCAGGATGAGAGGGATCAGCCGCAGGCTATAGCTTCGTAGTGTAGCCATGTTTCTCAAATATCCTCCTCGCTCTCTCGGATGTAATGAAATCCAGGAATTTTTCGGCCTCCTTCTTATGTTTGGAAAAGCTTAAGATTCCTATTGGTATGCGTGCTATTACGTTCTGCTCCTCAGGTATCCGGATCGCCTCGGTGCTATCCGGATAGAACTTTGCCGTGGCGTCCCAAACTATGGCGGCGTCCACCGTTTTGAGTTTGACGGCATTTCCCAGCTCTTGAACGGTGACGCCCGTGTAGACCACGTTCCTCTTCACCTGATCCTCGATACCGGCCCTTTTCAGTATCTTCTCCGTGACTCCGCCGATAGCGCAGGCCTTCGGATCGCCCATAGCGATTCTGACGCCCGGTTTAGCGAGATCAGCGATCGATTTTATCCCCTTGGGATTGCCCTTCTGGACCAGGATCACGGGGACAAAATAGGCGACATCCTTTTTTTCGGAGATAAGGCCTTTTCCCTCGGCACGGGAGATGAACTCTTCATCGCCCGGCATGTAGAGATCACCTTGACGGTTAAGCTGTATCTGTGTAAGGAGCGCGCCTCCTCCGGCGTATGTGGGTTTGACCTCGATCCCCGTCTCATCCTTGAAAAGTTTTATTATCTCATCGACGGGGGGACGGATTCCCGCACCGCAGAAGAGCCTCAGCGTTTTCGTCTCCTCTCCGCCACATCCCTGTAGCCCAGGCGTGGAGACCAAAATGATAAGAGCGAGCGTCAAAATGGCGGTTTCCTTCATCTCTTTATTCTTCCCCAGCAGGTCGCCAGCTTATCGATCGATTTGACCGGCGATGCGACCTTGATCAACAGGTTGATCTCCTCCTTTGAAAGGGCTCGGTCGTAGAAGTAGAATTCATCCAGTATACCGTGCCAGGCTGGATAGGAGTGATCGATGCTATTACCTGACGGCTCGGCGCCGATAAAGAAATCAGAGGAACTGGCCGTGATCTTGCCTTTTCTCGTCCCTTTTGCCTCCTCCTCGCCGTTCAGATAGATGATACCATCGTTTCCGTCGAAAGTTAGAGCCAGGTGATACCATGTATCCTCCTCCAGTTTCGTCTTGCCGATGACGTGGAGATAATCTCCGTTGACGTGAACCCAGCCTGTCGGGACACCGTTTTCAACGCTCAGGGCATAGCCACTTCCATCGGTGTTGGACATCACCGTTCGATAGTCGCCGAAGTTGGTTGCTTTAACCCAAACTGCCACGGTGATCTGATCTGTGACGTTTACCTCCGGTGAACCGGTTACCCTCACGAAATCATCACCAGGCGTTCCCTCATCAGCCTCGGCGTTCAACGCTATGCCCATATCTTTGTACCCAGGAACCTGCCTCGCCTTTCCTTCCAGCTTGCCTTTTATACCGTTTCCTGCCTCATTGACCACCTCATCTCCTTCGATTTTGTCAAACGAGAAGTATATGACCAAACCCTCCTTGGGTTCAACATTTGCGCCGATGCTCAAACATGAACTTACAAGTGGGATGATGATTAGAAGGCACCAGCCGGTGATTTTCATGTCCCCATCACCTCCTCAAAATTCATGGGAGTGCGGGGATTATCTATACCCACACTCCCATTACGGGGGCTTATCTCTTGATATCCCCCCATCTCAGGGCCAGTTTGCCTTTAGGCTGAACGGCCAGTACGCTCGTCACCCCGCTCGTCATGAGCTCCTTGATCTCATCCTCGCTCAGGGCTTTATTAAACAGAACGACCTCGTCGATGATGCCGTCCCAGAAGTTGGTCAGGTTCTTGTGACAGCCGATGAAATAGTTTCCCTCCGAGTCCTCCATGGCTTTCTGCAACGGGTTGCCCGATAGTTTGCCATTGACATATATCTGGACGGTATCGGTGTTTCCCCCTTCGGTCACGACCACGGCGGCATGATACCACTCACCATCTTTCACGTTAACACCCGAATATGTTCCATCACCGCCGAGCCAGGATCGGATCTCACCTACATTTGCTGCGATGAAAAGCCACGTTCTGCCCGTTCCGTTTTTATCTCCCTGCTGGAAGACCTCCTTGTTCTCCGTGGGGACGGAGTTGGGCATGAACCAGGCGGCGAGAGTGAAATCGCCCTGATTGATCACCTTCAAGCTTTCGTTGAACGGTATCTCAACATAGCCCGATGAACCGTCGAAGCTTAGAGCTTTTCCAAATTTCCCATCCACCCACTCCGCGCCGCCTTTAAGCTCCCCGTCATTTCCGTTCGCCACATCGTGCACCGTTTTACCGGATCCCTCGTCCATGGTCCAGGCGGCGACTATGTTCTCCTTGAAGGCGTAGCCGGGGGTGATCAGGAGGAGAACGGTCAAAACCCCGACTGCCATGCCGGTTATCCCTCTTGACATCGCTAACACCTCTCGCTTCTCCTAAGCGCAACTTATCCCTTTCACACCTAGGGGATTAAGGCTGAGCCCTTGATTTTTATAGCGCCCCATGTCAACCCAAGTTTTCCGACGGGTTCCACAGCTAGTCCCTCGGCAGCGTAGTTCTGTAACACCTCGCTCTCGCTCAGGGCTCTATCGTAAAGGCGTATTTCATCCAGCTTGCCCTTAAACGGATCATGCTCGTTATCGTCCTTGTAGACGCCTATGACTAAGAAGGCGTGATCCGGATAGTTGATATCCCCGCTCTGTCCCGCGGAGTCAACGACCAGCTCACCGTTAACGTAGAGCTTCGTCTTCTCGCCGTCGTAAACTCCCACCACGTGATACCACTTCCCTGGATCATAGGGTCCGGCGTGGAAGTAGATCAGGTCTCCATCTCCATCGTCAGCGCCTTCCGTCGATACGGCGAAGCTAAATTCATTAGGCCCTGCGCCTTCCGCGTTGTTCACCGTTCCGAGCCCCCATCCCTTCTCGAAGCCGCCGTTGTCCTGAAAGCAGGCGAGAAATCCTCCCCACTCATCGAACTCCTCCGGATAGACCCACGCCTCCACGGTCATCTCCTTCTTCGGAATCCTCGCCTTATTGATGTCGTCGGTGACCAACAGCCAATCGCTGGAGCCGTTGAACTGAAGCGCATCTCCCACCTTACCCTCAACGACTTTTGGGCTGCCGTTTATGGTCGCGTCCTGCCCTCCCCACACATCCTTAACCTTATCACCCTGGATGGTATCCTTATCCATCGGCCAGTAGCTGACGAGTCCGTTCGTGACAGCATACTGGCCGACCGCCGTGCTTGCCAGACAGGCTAATCCGATCATCAAGGTGACAAGCAGCTTAACCGTTCCGTTATACATCTCCTTCACCTCCATCGTTTTATCTTTTATCCCAACGATCAGCTTTAAGCTGAATCGCCTAGCGTTTTGTTTTTATCCTGCCCCAGATAGTTGCCAGTTTATCGCCGAGCTCCACCGCAAGTCCCTTAGCGTTGAAGTTCTGTTTGATCTCATCCTCGGAAAGCGGTCTGTTGTAGATGGCGACCTCATCGATCAAGCCGACGAATCCTCCGTCGCTTGCATGACCTATTTCGGTTTTGGGTCCGTTACTGGCTATGGAAGGACCTACGAATTGCCCTTCCTTCACCAGCTCGCCGTCGAGGTATAACTTCATGTTTTTGCCGTCCAAGACCCCCACCAGGTAGTGCCACTCTCCTTTTTTGGGGAGAGATGCGCCGAATCCTCCATCTCCCTCCCAGCCGGCGGCCGAGTGGATGATGAACTCCATCTCCTGCCCGCCGTTCCTGCCGTCATATCTCAGGCACCACCCGTTGGCATCCCTCTGGGCGACGATCTCGCCACAACATTTGGCGACGACTCCCACGACCGGATCGTCGCTTCCGACGTTAACCCATGCGGCGGCGGTGAACTGGTTTTTACCCTGAAAGTTTAAAGCGTCGGTGCCCTGTATGTCAATGCCGTCATCCCCGTCGAACTCCATCGCATCATTGACCTTCCCCGGCACGATCTTGGGATCGCCCACTATAGTTCCATCGTTTCCGCCGATAACATCCTTAACCGTTTTCCCC
>CAZHVH010000088.1:0-10419 GCA_964535855.1 uncultured bacterium | reverse complement strand
GATCGGGGTGGATCGGCGTTTCAGTTATGTAGCTTATACCGTACTCGGTGGCTATGAGCGCCGGGATATGATTGTTCCTCGGCGTTATGACGATGGCGAGCAGGTCCGGCTTAACCTGTCTGATCATCTCCTCGGTGTCGGTGAAGTGCGGGACGTTATATCTGGTGCCCCATAGCTCTGCTGCCTCAGCCCTGGCATCGCATATCCCGACAAGCTGAAGGTCATCTTTCATCTTCGATATAATCGGCAGGTAGGTGCCTGACCCTCTTCTCCCTGCACCTACCAGGGCTATCTTCAATCTATCCATTCTGAAATCACCCCGTTCGTCGGATTTTCGGCGTGAATTGTAAGGGAAATCGAGACGTTTTTCAAGACGATTACGAGCGGGAGCGAGACAATGCATCGCCCTACTACTTGTAATGGATGAAAGGGGTATGTTAAAATTAACGGTGATCCCCTTGGGGTCAATATCGCCGATCGATGGAGGGTGATATGCTAGATCTGAGAGATCAGACGAAAGTTCGAAAGGGGGATGAACTTATAAAGCATCTTAAGGAGTTCAAGCTCGAGCCGAAGTTCTCCGCCGGCGTGTGGTATTTCTCCCCTGCGGCAAGCAGGTTCCACGCCAGATATGGAAGAGAACTCAGCATCAAGGAGAGATTGGATATCGCCGCCGAGTTGGTCGATTACGGACTTAAAGGACTTGAGGCCCACTATCCGACCGAAGTGAACGAGGAGAACATCGAGCTTTATAAACAGCTTCAAAAGGACACGGGCCTGAAGCTGATCACGATCGTTCCCGGCCTCTTCTACGATCCGGAATTCGAGTTCGGCTCCCTCTCATCGCCCATACCCGAGGTGAGGCGTAAGGCTATCCAGCGAACCATAAGGACGCTTGAGCTGAACAAGGAGCTCGACACCGACTTCGCCATCGTATGGCCCGGCATCGACGGATTCGAGATGGCTTTTGGCATCGATTTTTATGCGATGTGGGACAGGTTCGAAGAGGGGTTAGCTGAGGCGATGGACGCCGTTCCGGGGGTGAGGATCGCTATTGAGCCCAAGCCATACGAGCCTCGCGGCAACAACATCTATCGCAATACAGCCGACGGACTCATAATGGCCCAGGACGTCGAGAAAAAGCTCTCATCGGAGGAAAACCGGAGGCTGCTTGAGGAGGGACACGCCCTGGTAACACTCAACCCCGAGGTAGGACACGTTCTGATGGGGTTTGAGGATCTGGCCTATTCGTTCAGTAGGATATTGAGGCAGGGCAGGCTGGCCCATACGCACTGGAACAGTCAGCCGCTAGGTAATTATGACCAAGATCTAAACGTCGGGGTGATCTCCCCCGAACAGGCCTTTGCCGCCCTATATGTGCTGAAGATGCACGGGTATAGAGGGTATCTCGGCATAGATATAAACCCCGAGAGGATGCCGGTCGATCGGGCGCTGATCAATAACATGGACAGACTCAAGGCGCTCATACAGATGACCGACGAGGTGGACCACGAGCTCGTCCTGGCATGTATCGAGCGGCCACATCAGAACAGAGGCGTGCTCGAGGCGTATCTAACCAGGCTCTGGCATCCAAACGCCAGAGATCTATCTGAGATGCCAGGATACGTCTGAGGAAGATTTTGGGGGCGAAAGATTTTTCGCCCCTCCCCCGTGAAACTTGGGAAAGGATGTCAATCTGGAGGGGTGAAGGTTGTTAAAGCTTCTGAGGTTTATATACCACCTGCCCAATTTCCTTAAGCTCGCCTGGAGGTTGTTCTGGGACCCGCGGGTTCCGGCCTATCTGAAATTCATACCTCTGATCTTCGGCGCCATCTCCGTGATCTTCTTCGCCCTGTACTACATAATGCCCGTGGATTTCTGGCCCGATTTTCTTCCCCTGGGGAGGCTCGATGACCCGATCGTCCCGGTTCTGATCATATTCATCCCCGGCCTATGGCTTTTCACGAAGGCGTGTCCGAGGGAGATCGTCCTGGAGCACGCCGAAAGGATAGATGAGGAACGCAGGAGCCGAAAGATATTCTTCCGATTTTGACAGCCCATATCACTCAATTGCCAGCTTACCGATCGCCCTGGAGACATCGTCTCCCCGTCGAGCTGAGATCAGATAGAGGTATATCCCCGGAGCACATCTCTCGCCATCAGGGTTTTTCAGATCCCACGGTCCGAACTCGTTTCGGCCTATGGCGTCCTCCATCCTATCGCTATAAACCTTATCCAAGTCCAGGCTGAAGACGGATATCTCCACCACATCGGCCATCCCCCTGCCATCGAGCTCGAAGTGGAACCTCACGCTATTCCCCCGATGAGCCGGATTGGGATAGGCGTAGACCTTGATAAGCTTCAGCGGCGAAGAGGATGGAGTGACGGGATCAACCCGAACGTGATAGGCGTGGATCGGATCGTATCCGGACACACGTCTCAACACCAGATATCCGGTTCCAGATCCGGGCGGATTATAGAGGATGATAAGCCCCTTTTCCCCCTCCTCACTCCTGGCCAATAAGTTGCCAAGGCCATCCACCAGCTCGGCATCGATCACCACATCCTTAGGGATATCCTCCACCCTTATCTCCACCGGTTTGCCCTTTTTGAGCTCGATCCTGTATATGTCGGCCAGATCGTTCTCGTCGAATATGTAGGACGCGTAGCTGATCCCGTAAAGCAACGGCCCGTAGGCAAGCTGGATCGTGTCGTTCGGCTCGAAGGTATCGCCGAAGTAGACCGTAATCGGCATCTCGATCCCCTCACGTCCGATGTTGACGATCGATATGCCGGAGGGCGTACCGTCGTTGGCGTTGCTGTTCGGCTCGGATGATGGGGTGAACTCGGTTTGACCGTCATCCAGCGAGTAGGCGGCCCCGGCGGTTATATGCTCCAGATCGAGATGTTCCGGATCGGACGGGTCCTCCACCCATACCCTTTCCGACGCGTTCGTATCACTCCGAGGGGCGGTCTCGTCTATATGCCAGATCAGAACCCCGGATTCCGGAAGATATGTGTCGTACATCCCCCCCGAGTTTCTCTCGCGGTTCTCTATGAGGAAGAACTCCCTGCCGTTTTTGCCGGGGATATCTATCTTGTAGAGGACTTTATCCGGATCGCCCGTCTCGAAGGCGGGTATGACAAGCGCCTCCGTATTTTGCAAGATCTCCACCGGCTTGATCCACCCGTGTCGGCCGTTTTCCGGCCTGGCGTCGAAATCCCATTTGAGATATCCGCAGATGTGGGCGGGCGCAAGCCCGTTCTTATTCGGTCCCTGATAAGGCCCGAACATCCCCATCAAGCTCCACTGCTGGTCATGCGGCCCTGCCACGCTGCCGCTGTAGATGTCGGGCGCACCGAAATCGTGGAAGAACTCGTGAAAGAAGATTCCCAGATGAGGTTTCGGATAGCTCGGCTCCTCGGCCACGACGGCGACGTTGTTTATCCGTACGCCATCATACCTGAGGTTGACCGACGGGATCAACATCGACCAGATATCCTCAAACCGACCTGAGGAGGCCTCGTCGTCTCCGGCATGTATCAGCATCAGGTGATCGACGTATCCATCTCCGTCCCTGTCATATTTCGAGAAATCGACGTCCTGATCGGCAGCGTCACAGGCATTCCGTATCAGCTCATGATATCGATCGAGCATCATTCGCCCCTCGCCGTAGTAGCTCATGCTCTTGGGCATCCTATACCACGCATCGCCCAGAGGGAGGCTGCCGCCTATCGGTCCTGGGGAGATGATCATCTTACCGTAGGAGACCTCCTTGTAATAGGTATAGAGTGAGACCTGATCCCTACCGAAGAAGAAGCCGTCCACTTCCTCCTTCGACCTGGCGGCGGGTTTATCGGGAAAATCCACCCGTATCACAAGCACATATTCGATCCCATCCTCCATCGGGATGGCGTAGCGGCTGGGCTTTAGATCATGGCCGGCAAACGGCAGTTGAGAGGAAAGGGTCATACTCCCTTCTCTCTTCCATCGTCTCACGAGATCGGGATGTGGCGGAGCAGCGTAAAGGGAGGAGACTCCCATCAAAAGGATAAGGGAGAGAAGGATCAGGATCACTTTACGAGACATACTCTCCTCCCTATCTCGACGCTTCCATATTGATCCACAGCGATGAGATGGATCAGATAGATCCCCGAGGCCGCCTCTTCGCCGAATTGGTTTTTCCCGTCCCATATGACCACGTCGTTGGGGCCCCATAATCCTCCTTTTGTGCCGCTGACGAACTCCTTCTCCTCGATGAGATGGCCCGCTAGATCGTAGATCCTGACGAACACATCGGCGTCACAGCTCAACTGATATGCCATGCGCAGGCGGCCGCCGTTGAAGGGGTTCGGATAGACCGTGGCTGAACCCCATACGATGGGCGATCGCCTTACCTCAACCTCGCCCGAGGCGAAGTTATCCTCGAAATCGGTCTCAAGCGATCCGAGGTTGAGGTTTAAGAACGCTTTTATCCTGTATTTCCCCCACCCGGATGGCCTATACAAAAGGCTCATTCTTTTTCTCTCACCCGGGCCCAGCGAGATGTTTTTCTCGGCGATCTCCGCCCTTTGGCCGTCCGGGGTGAGGGCATAGACGTGTAGCTTCAGGTTATCGGCCTCACCCTGGGACAGATTGACGATATCCAGTGAGATGGGCAGCTCCGTTCCGACCTCGTTCAACTTATGCGGCATGGAAAGGCTTTCGATCGCCACATCCGGTCGGTCAGCCGGCATCGGATCGGCGAGCAGGGCGAGGGCGGAGAGGACGAGCTTCAGGCCTACCCTTCCCAGATCGAGGTTTATATTATCTATGACATCCTTGGACGAATGGATATATTGAGGCCATTCGGGCGATTCCATATCCGACTCCTCGCTTATCATGGCGGCGCAGTATCCATATTTCCAGAAAGGAGAGTGATCGCTCCAGACGAACTTCGGATCGACGACGGGCTTCAGAAGGCCGCCGATTCGGAAGGCCTCCTTGGCTGTGACGAAGGCACTCCCGATCCAGGAGGACTCCTCGTTCGTCACGACGTGCACATCGAGCACGCTGTCCTCGTCATGACCCAACATATCGACGTTCAGCACGGCGGCTATCGGTTCATTCCTCTCCATGGCTTTTTTCGAATAGTCGCGGCTACCGAACAACCCTAGCTCCTCGCCGGAGAAAGCGATGAACTTTATGGTGTAGTCGAAGTCGTATCGGCTCAGTATTCGAGCTACCTCCAAAACCGTGGCCACACCCGATCCGTTGTCCGTGGCGCCGGGGGCAGGTATCTCGTTCCAGCGCTCTTTCCACCCCTCTTCACGTGAGGCTATCGAATCGTAGTGAGCGGTCAGCAGGATCTCCTTATCCCGATTCGGGCCTTTCCCAGGCAAGGTTGCGATGATGTTGTGCAGGGTATATTCACCCAAAAGCTCGCCGTTGAGCGACTCCACTCTGTGTTTAAAGGATATCATCTCAGACTCGAGCCCGTAGCTTCGAAACCTCTCAAGTATGTATCTGGCGGCGTTATCACATGCGCCATCCGGCTTGGGCTGTCCCTCAGCCTGGTGATAATTATCAACCCTAAGGCAGAACCTGCTCCTGTAACCATCGTTATAGGCGAGATCGCGGATGGTGTTGAACCACACGTTCACATCCACCTGAGAGAGCATCTCCTCTATGATGGCTAAATCATCGGATGGTATGGGTTGAGCTTTAAGGAAGGAGGGAGATAAAAGGACGAGGGTTAGAAGCAGGATCGAGATCGACTTCCTCACCGTGTTTCCTTCTTTTCTCATCCGATTCTCCTGGAAAGAGATTTCGTCTCAAATATAACCTATGGGGCCGGAATTTGTCAACCAAGCGCCCGTTGAAACGACGGGGATCAATCATGTATAATTAAGCCGAAGACGTGAGTGTTCTATTTCATCAGGAGGTGTGGGATAAGGTTCGTCAGATACTGGCTGCCCTTATGTATCTACGTCGCGGCTGTTATCACTGTATCATCCATGCCCACTCTGCCGTCCCCGGATCCTAGATTGCTTAAGCCGGATAAACTGTGGCATTTTCTCGAGTATATGATACTCGGCTTTCTGGTTTTCAGGGCGTTTCGGAGTGCGTCGAAGGCTTGGGTCGGCGAACACCCATATCTAGCGGCTTTGCTCTTCGTGATCATCTTCGGGGCGACGGATGAGATACATCAGTCGTTCGTCCCCGGAAGGAACGCAAGTCCGTTCGATTGGATGGCCGACACAGCCGGGGGAATGCTGGCGATGGGTGTGATGAAAATCCAAGGTAGAAGGTGGAAAGATGAGAAAAATGGTTTTCCTCATAACGGCGATGATGCTTATACCTCCGATGGGGATGAGGGCTGAGGGCGCAGGGATCTCCAAGCTCGTCATAACGACCTTTACCCTCGGCGTGGCGATGAGGTTCGGAAGCGTATATATGTATAAGATGGCGAACGAATCCTATGATCAATACCTCCACACCGCCCTTCAGGCGGAGATGAGGTCACGTTTAGATGATTACAGGATGAGACATCGAGTGGGGGTGATCCTATCCGGTTCCTCGACGGGGTTCATCGCCTTGAGCGCGATCTACTCCCTTTACCTCGCCCTTCGTCCTCCAGAGGAGAATGCCGTCTCGCTTAAGCTGGAACATAGAGATCGGGAAACCAGGCTGTATCTTTACGCCTCACTTCCGTAGCGTGTGGAGGAAGCAGATATGCGCTTTCATCTTAAGCTCATCGTAGCCTGTCTGTCCCTGCCGCTCATAATGGGATGTTATTCGGTCGGGACCACACAGGGGATCAAGGCCGACGTCCCAAAATCGACATGTGTGAGGAGATACGGAGCGGAGTTTCAGATCGAAAGGACCAGATATTTCGAGATATATTTTTCGCCGAAACAGCGTGAGATCGCCGCGAGGGTCGCCGGTGAGGTGGACGGGATATATGAGAAACTATCGAGGTGGATAAACTGCGAGCTCATAACCCCATACAAGATCTTCCTCCTTCCGGACAGGCGTTCCGTCTATCGGGCGACGGGTGAGATGCGGGATATAGGCGGCGCGGTCACAAATAAAAAGGGAACGCTCTTCGTGGCGGCTCAATACTACAACTCCCATGTGATCACACATGAGCTCGTGCACATCTTCCTGAGAAGGAAGTTTCGCGATAAACCCATTCCGATCTGGTTCAACGAGGGGATGGCCGAATACCTCTCCCACCCGAACCCGACGAGCGACTATGTGATCGACTTCATAAGGGATAAACTCAGAGGTAAAAGGCTTTATTCCTGGAGGGAACTGGAGAGGAACATAATGCTGAAGGAGCCGGAGATAACCTATCTGGAGGCGATGGGATCGGTGATCTTCATCAGCCGGAGGTTCGGCGAGGAAAAGCTAAAGGAGCTCCTGGAGCTATATGGGAGGAGGGATTACGATAAGCCTTTCTCAGGAGCCCTCTCCGATGTATATCACATGAACTCCTCAGATCTGGAGAAGGCGTGTATGGATTTCCTGAAGGGGAAGAGCTATGAGGACCAGGATAGATGAAAGGGTGGTGGCATACGTCTGGTCGAGGAAGCGGTTCAAAAGCGAACTCAGGACAACGGATGGCAGGAAGGTATCGGTGATCTCCCCCGGTCAGCCTCAAAGGACGGGCCCGGATTTCAGCGATGCTGAGCTGCTCATCGAGGCCGAGGCGGTAAGGGGGGATGTCGAGATACACGTCAACGCATCGGATTGGTACGCGCACGACCACCACGTGGACCCGCTCTATAACGGGGTGATACTGCACGTGGTGATGTGGGATGACGGGGTGAGCCTTCTGATAAGGAAGGAGAGCGGTGAAAGGGTGCCGACGCTTGAGCTGTACGATAAGCTTGACTCGCCTTTGGAGGAGATCGCCGGGGAGTTTTACGGAGGCGAAAAGCGGCTCCCATGTGCGCGGGCATCCGAGAAACCCGACAGGGTGGTGAGATTGCTGGATGAGCTGGGATGGGAGAGGTTGTTGGAGAAAGCTGATCTCATCGACGAGATCGCCTCAAAAGAGGGATTCGAACAGGCGATCTACGAGAGGATGATGGATGCGCTGGGATTCTCGGCCAACAGGGGGGCTTTTTGTCAACTGGCGAGACTTGAAAGGGTCGAAGGGCTTTTTGGTATGGAACGTATGCGGATCGAGGCCAGGCTGTTTGCGACATCCGGCCTGCTGCCCGATCCGGAGGAGGAGATGGATGATCAGACTAGAGAGTATATATTAGCCCTGCATGATAAGCTTGAAGGGAGAAAAACGGAGAGGCTTTCCAGGGAAGATTGGAGATTTACGGGCGTGCGTCCCGCCAATTCGCCTGTAAGGAGGATCGCCGCAGCGGCGTATCTCATTTCGATCAACGGGGATGGGCTTTTGGCCAAACCGCTTGAGATCATGGGGCGGTTCATGGAGAGGAGAATTAATCGACGCCGAGCTATCTCCGCTCTGAAAAGGAGCTTCATCGTGCCCGCCTCTGGATATTGGACGGATCACTTCGACTTCGGACGCGAGATGGGCGCCCTGGGGGAAAGCCTAATAGGGCCGTCCAGAGCATCGGACATAATCGTTAACGTAATCCTACCTGCTCTCTACCTCTGGGCGGCGAAGGGTCAGAGCTCAGCGCTTTCAGAGGCCGTATCGGAGATCTACTCCGCGTATCCTAAACTTCAAGAGAACTACGTCACAAGAAGGTTCGCGGGTATCCTAAGTCCCATAAAACCCGACGGGGCACGCAAACAGCAGGGGCTGATCTTCATATACAAGACCTTCTGTTCCGCCGGAAGCTGCGACATATGTCCGCTTGCCGAGGGAAACCTCTGAGCCTCATCCTTTCCGGAACCTGAGGATTATGCTCGCCTGAGCGATCCAGCCCAGGAGGATCACGATGGAGGCGAGGTGAAAGGCTGCCTTCAGGGTTATCTTCTGGGCCACAAGGCCCGCCAGAAGCGGTCCAAAGGTGAAGGCCGATCCGACCAGCATCTCATGAATGCCCGCATTTGCCCCTCTGGATTCGGTGGCTGAGAGGACATATAACAGGCTCGATGCATAGGTCATCCCTCGACCCAGCCCCTGTAACAGCATCCCAAGCGCATACGTCAACCTCGCTCCGCCGAATCCCAGGAGAAGCGTTCCCACCAGTGAGACGCCCTCGAAGGCGAATATCGGCGCCATCCTATAATGCCAGATCGACGTGCGCGAGAGGATGAAGAAGATTATCCCCTGGCCGACGTTTACCAGCGAAAGGATCACACCTATGATCCCATCCGGTATCCCCTCCACCCTGGCGACCTTGGGAAACATACTGGATGTAGCGGCGCCGGAGAAGAAGAGGACGAAGTTGGCGATCCAGGCCACATAGAGGAATATCAGCCTCCCTCTCAGATCAGGCAGGGAGACCTTCTTCCTCATGTCCTCCTCTCTCCCGGAGGTCACCTTTACCGGACAGCTCCTCAACCTCAACGAGAGATAGATCAACGTCAGGAAGACCAAACCGCCTAAGAGTCTGAAGATGAAACGCGGGCCGAAAGCCATCAGATACCCCCCCAAGGCCGATCCGGATATTATCCCCATCGTCCATCCGAGGTTGAAAAAACCCATTCGTCTGTTCGTCTCGCTCGGATCGGCCTCCTCATGCAGGAAGGTCACAAAAACCGGCCAGAAGAGGGCACCTCCCAATCCGACTAAGAAATAAAGCATGATTAGATCCCTCACAGATTTGGAGAAGCTGTATCCGATCATCACGGTACCGTATATCGACAGGCCGAAGATCAGGAACAGCTTCCGCGGCCCTCTGTCGGCCAACCTACCGGAGATTAAGGAGACAGATGAGAAGGCGATCCCCCATGAAAACCCCAGCAGTCCAAGTTGAAACGGCATCGCGCCTAGGTTTTGAGCGAACAGGTTGATCAATATGTCGCTCGCCGCTGTGGTGAAATCCATCAGATAAGGGATGGCCAGAAAGTCGAAATTCCCCATTTCTCCTCTCCCAGATAGATCAGATGAGAGGGACATCGGCAATCGCTCGATCCGAATCCCGGCGCCACCACGTGAGCGCCGGGAAGGGATAGAACCTTGCGGTTTAACTTGCATTCGATCCTCTCATCCGTCCAGATCTCATGCACCCCCACAACTCTCGCCCTCTCAAGGAGGTAATCCACGTGCCATCTAAGCCTCTTTCGGGATCTAAGATGTCTGGATACCCTTCCCTCCACTCCGGACATGGCGCTTCCGGTGTAGATGTAATATCCGGCTGGGAAGTGGAAGGTGCCAAGCCGGCCGATCCGGATCAATTCATCCCTATCGAGGCGTATCAGAAGTTGATAGACTCCCCTGATCATCCCTCATAGCTCAGCGACCGCTTCCATCTCCGCCCTGTGTTCGGCCGGCCTGCCCC
>CAZHVH010000087.1:7699-10431 GCA_964535855.1 uncultured bacterium | reverse complement strand
CCCGCCTCGTTTTTCAGATCCCACGATGCCCTTCCGGCCATCGGCTCGGCCTGGATAGTTCTTACAAGCTCGCCCGTCAGCGTGTAGATCTGTATCGTCGCCCTCTCAGGCAGGTTCACGAAGGTGATCCTGCCGCTCGAAGATCGACCGTAGATATAGGGGTTGGGATAGACCCTGACCTTGTCGAGGGTCTGAGGCAGGTTTAAAACCGCCACCCTGAAGGCCGAGAGGGTATCCGTGGAGGCGGTCACGGTGTTTCGGATCGTATCGACGACCTGCCTGCCCGGAAGAAGCTCCCAGACGCCCGTCGTCGAAGACGGATTCAGCCTGAATATCCTCACCCTCCTCTCCACCCCGGAGTTATCGGTGAACTCCGGATACGAGAGCGTAAGCTCGGCCGGCTTAGAGAGTTTCCTGCCGGTATAGGAGACCTGGATGACCGTACTTTGAAGTTCCTCCTCGTAATCCGGGTTTATGAGCGAGATATCCAGGGCCGAAAGCCTGTTGGCCTCATCTATACGCTTGAGTATCTCGGGATCCTCCGGTATCAGGATGTCCAGCAGTTTCCCCTCCTCGCCCGATCCGATGGGCAGTTTGATCCGTATTCTCGGATCGAATCCGGCATAGATAACCGTCTCCCTATCCGCCTTCACCCTGTTCGACACGGCATATACGGGCCCCCACATTGAGTCAGAGGTGAGCTTCGACTCATTTCCGCCCGAATCGACGGCCGTCACAGCGAGGTAGATCGCCGTGTCGCTCTGAACGTCAACCTGCCGTTCGGATGCCGGAACGGGGACAGCGATGAACTTCAGCTTCGAGAGATCCTCATCCGGTGTGATCTGCCCCGAGGAGATATAGATCCTGTGCTCGATCACGCTCGGGTCCTCCTCCGGGCTCCAAACCACGGTTATCCTTCCGCCCTCATCCCCGGGGGTGTCATAGGCGTAGACCCCGGTTACAGGCTGAGGTGGGATGTTATCCAGAGACCGAACAGGCCCCCAGGTCGAGTTTCCAAGAGCGTCGAGGTCTGACTCGTTCCCGTTCCTGTCAACCGCCGTGACGGCGACATAATACGGGACGTTATCCTTATCGACCTCGACCTTGACGGAATAGGCTTCCCTATTGGGTTCAGACGCGGCGGGTTTCAACCCCTTCAACGTCCTTATCTCCGTCGTCGATACGTAGATGTTATAGTGATCGAAATCCTCCGCGGCCGAAGGGGTATCCCATTTCACCAACAATGCTTTCCCCTGATCATCCGGGTAATCCTCTGCCGTCACCTTGGTAACCGGATCGGGCTTGATGTTATCCCGGGCCTGAACGGGCCCGGCCCAGGAGCCGTCCCGGATCAGCGATTCGTTTCCGGCCTTATCCACCACGGTGACGGCGAAGTAATAGTCGGTGTTATTCGCCGGAACCGGCACCTCCGCCGTGGTCATCTGCGGCAGTGTGAGGTTGCTCAGGACGGGGATCAACCCTTTAGTTATGCTTATCCGCTTCGTCTCGCGATAGATGTTGTAGTGATCGAAATCGGTCTCCTTGCTCGGCTGCCACGAGAGGATCATCACATAACCCTCATCGTCCGGCTTATCCTGAGCGGTCAGCCCCTCGATCGGCTCGGGCAGGGTGGAATCCAACGTCAGCGGCTTGGGCGAGAACTTGAAGCTCTCGTTGCCGTTCTCATCCGTCAGGAAACCGATCAGGGATCCGTTCAGTATGCTATCATCCGGTCTGACCTCATAGACGCCCGTGTATATGCCGTCGCCCGCCGTCTCATCATATCCTGTGCCGTCATCGGCCATCGGGATCTTCACGAGCTCTCCCTTTTCATCCTTCCGGTTGTTTATGTTGAACGAGGCCCTGTTTCCGGGCTCGCCCTTCAGCTTCACCACAAGCAGATCGCCTCTCCTGAGGGGTTTGTCGCCGTTATGGGTCACCTCCTGGATCTCAGGCGGAACGGCATCTATGGTGATCGTAACCGGCGCGTATAACTCCTGTGAGTTGCCGGCCTTATCGGTGACGACGACCTTGATGGGGGCGTTTTCGATCGAGTCGCCCCTATGGACGACGTAGATTCCGGCGTATATCCCGTCACCGGCCACCTCATCCCCCTGAGCGCCATCATCCCTCAGCTTCAACCCCGATTTGAACCCTTCGATTTCGAATTCGGCTTTAGCGTTGAGCTCAGATCTGATGACAACCTTGAGGGAATCGCCCTCTCCCAAAACCCTGTCGGACGTCACGTCGACGGGGACGAAATCTCCTCCTTCCCTGGAGATAAGGACTGAGAGATCGGTGATCTCCGGGGGCAAGGTGTCGAAGGTCACAGGCGTGAAGGCCTCTCTGCTGCTGACGTTCCCGACCTCATCCTCCAGATATCCCACCACAGAGGCACCCCGGACGTCATCCCCGGAGACAACGGTGTATTCGCCCTCATAAACCCCCTTTCCCTTTTCCTCCATCTCGACCCTTCTCAGGAAATCGCCCTTCCGGATCTCGAAATATGCGAGCTTGCAGCCGGGCTCGCCTTTGAGCTTAACGTGCAGCGTTCCGCCGAGCGGAATCGGATCGTGACCGTCATGGGAGATCTCCTCTATCCCGGGCGGCATCGTGTCTATCAAAATCTGAGGCTGGAGGAAAAGCCTCGCCGCTTCGGAGATCGAAGCGTCAGGGAAGAGGCTCACATAGGGTTGATCGGAAAGTGTATCCCCTTCCTTCACCGTATAGCT
>CAZHVH010000087.1:5066-7599 GCA_964535855.1 uncultured bacterium | reverse complement strand
CTCCGGGGTTGACCTCCGCGTTCAAGGAGGCCCGGCCCTCATTTGAGGGATCGGCCGTCGCCGAGGCGATCATCGTGCCGTCGAGCCGTTTCAGATCCGCGATCGTTTTCCCCACTGCGTTCGCCCTCTCGATTCCGATGGCGAGCGATCCATGCGATTTGACCTGAAGGGCGTATAGATCGACGTCCCCGTTCGAGAAGGTTCTGCAGGATATCACGTCGTCAACCGATATACCGGAGGCCATATCGGGCTTATCGTTCGGCTCGAACTCCATCGATCCCTCGGGCTTCCTCTTGATCAGGAGAAGCGAGTATTCAAATCGGGGCGGTTTATCGGGACTCTCTATAAGCATGTAATACCTTCCCGCTTTTAATCCCACCCAGCTTTCGGCCTCCGCATGATCGGAATCCAGACTCAGCTCATCCACCTGAACCCCGCCTTCGGAGGGCGATTCGTAAAATGTGCTCAGCCTGATCGTGCTTTTTCCGCCCGATCGTATGAGCTTCAGCTCCAGTATCTCGCCCTCAACGGTTTCCGTGAGGGTGAACCAGTCCTTATCATCTCCTCCTCCCTTGCCGATCAACTCCAGGGCGTTATCGATCTGCACTGTGTTCGCGGCCATCCACTCGTCGTTGAGCTCGATCTCCCAGGCGTAGTTCGGCTTGAGCTCGCGATAGACGGCGCAGATGCGATACTCCGCTGCGGGGTTTTCCGACTTAGAGACAACCCTCACCAGATACCGCCCGGGCGATACCCCTATGCTCAGATAACCCCTGCCGCCTGTGGAGGGGTCCACGGTGAACTCATCGATCGCCTTGGCCGTCTCCAACCCATGGAAAATCGAGATCGTGCTTCGTCCGATCCCCTTCTCCCTTCCGAAGGTGATATCGAGCAGCCCCGGCGAGTCGATCTGTATCGAGAACCAGTCCACATCTCCGTCATCGGAGTTGGTTCCCACGACCGGCTGGCCGGAGCTCGGGCGGAACGCCGCTTCAGGTGTGTCGTTCGGCTCGGATTCCCTCACGGGACTTCTCAACACGTTGAACTCCCATTTGATCGGCTGCGTGTCGGGGCGATCCGCCGGTTTCGCCCAAAAGACATGTCTCCCGTCGGCGAGCCCGAAAAAGGCGATATGACCGCTCGCGGAAAGTTCATATGATCCGTCATCCAATCGATACAGGTATCCGGGGATGGGTTTCGGCTCGGGCGAGGGAACCCACCGGGAAAGATGAAATATCACGGCGTCGGAGAGCGATAATCCCAGCGGAGCGGCGACGATCCGGCCGGGCACGGGCTCACCCTGAGGTATGTTCGGGATGGATTGAACCGGTCCGAAGACGGACGTCGTAGCTAAGGGGGATTCATTGCCCGATCTATCCACCGCCGTCACGGCGAAATAGTAATCCACCCCGTCCGTCGTCTGCACCTCATAGGCCGTGACGTTCCGATCGGGGACCTTTATCGGGTTGAGCCCTTCCGTAGAGGCGATCGGCTCTCTCGAGACGTAGAGGTTATACCGGCTGAAGTCCTCCGCCGGGGAGGGCCCATCCCATCTGAGGACGATCGCACCTCCCAAATCGCTCGGCCGATCCTCGGCCCGGACGCCAGTGACGGGAGGTGGAGGGAGGTTATCCAAAGCTCTGATAGGGCCGAAGATGGAGCCCCCCGACTTAAGCGACAGCTTCGATTCGTTGCCGGCCTCATCCACCGCCGTCACGGCGAAGTAGTAATCCGAATCGTTCTCCGGCGCATCCACCTCGGTTCGGGTGATATCCGCCGATCTGAGCTCGAGGATCGGCTTAAGTCCCTCCGTCGAGAGGATGGGCGTGGGTGAACGATAGATCCTGTATGCGTAGAAGTCAGGCTCATCCGATCGATCCCAGGATAGAATAAGGGTGAATCCCTCATCGAGAGGCTTATCGGCAGCAGTGACCCCCTGGACCGGCTCGGGCGGATCGGTGTCGATTGAGATCCTGAGGGAAGCCGATTTTGAGGCGGACTTTCCGTTTGGTTTGACCAGGCGAACGACCACCTTCGCCCTATCGGCGCTATCGCCCTCCTTGACCGTATAGGTTCCGATGTAACTCCCATCCCCCGTCTCACTGAGTGGAAGGTCCTCGGCGACCCCCTCTATTGAGAATCTGGCATCGCAGCCCGGCGTCCCCTTAACGCGCACGGTGAGAACTGAGCCGAGCCTGAGGGTCTTCGTCGCATCGTGCTCGACCGATTCTATCTGCGGCGATAGGGTATCTATGTCCAGGGCATCCCGCGACTCGACAATGCTCTCGTTTCCGGCGGCGTCCCTCAGATGGGCGATTATCCTGACGCCCAGGGCCTGATCGCCCATCTTCACCTGATAGCTTCCCTCGTATTCCCCTTCCCTTTTCTCCTCAAGCGGGAGATCATGTCTGAGTTCGCCGATATCGAACCAGGCCTGACAGCCCGCCTCACCCTTCACGATCACCTTGAGGATCTGTCCTTCAATCAGCACACCCTCTCCCTCATAGCTCACCTCATCTATACGGGGCGGGAG
>CAZHVH010000087.1:0-4966 GCA_964535855.1 uncultured bacterium | reverse complement strand
CCTCGATCCCGATCTTATCTCCCGCCTTAAGCGGTTTGACGGCGTCATGCTGAGCCCGGGTTATCCTGGGAGGGACGGTGTCCACGTTTATCCTCACGCCGGGGACCTCGAAGGGGATCATCTCGCCTGAGACGTTGAATCTCAACCTCACCCTGCCGTCTGAGAGGTTATCTCCCTCCTTTATCCTGTATTCCAACCCCATCAACCCTCCGCTTCCGGAGAGCCTCAGGGGCTCGATCAATCCCTTCACCTCGCCCCATATCTCGCCGGCCGTCGCCCAATCGACGGTCACCCTCAGCAGATCCCCGGCTTTCATCATCGCCCTTCGATCGACCTCTATGCCCTTCAGGATGATCAGGCCGATCTGATAGATCGCTCCGGCATCGCCCTTAACCTCGATAACGTACTCCCCCGCGTTCAGGGGATGGCTCAGATAGAACCGATATCCCCCATCCTGATCCTCATCGGTTTCCATTTCGATACCCCTGTTATCCTTGATACCGAGCTGGATGCCCCCCCAGGAGATCAAGGTCACGGCCAGCCTCTCCCCTCCTTCAACGCGGAGGCGGTAGAGATCGACATCGCCCTTTCTCTGGATCATGCCTGAGATGATCGAATCGCCATGAAGGGGAAAGCCATCCTCATCGTTAGGCTCCATATCTGCCGTGAAGGGGCTTTGATAGATAGTCACGCTTCCCTTCGTCTCCACCCTATATATCCCCGCCTTAAGCGATATCGCCCCCTGGCCCTCCATAAGAAGGTCATCGTCTCGATAGAGCTTCACCTCGACGCCGCCGTTTTCGCCGACCAGATTGAGCGTGGCGTCTCTCATCAGGACGAGGCTGCATGTGCCGGGGCCGATGAGCTTGGCGTTGGGGAGGATGGTCTCCTTCTTCCCGTCCAGTTTCAGCTCCATCGGCTCGATTCGAAACTCGCGGGATATAACCTCTCCGTTAAGCTCTATCTCCAGTTTGTGATCGCCTGGGGTGAGCGATCGGATGAGAAGATATGGTTTCTCAGCCTCCCCCTCAACCCCGTCCAGACGATATCTGAAACCTCCATCCCTCCATCCTCTCCACCAAACGAGCACGCTATCTCCCCTTATGATCCTTTCCGGAAGGGAGATGAGCCCCTCATCCATGGCTGAGATTGCGCCCACCCTGATCGGCCCGATTCGGATTATCTCCGACTCGTTCCCGCTGATATCCTCGGCGCTGAGCCCTATGTAGTAATCCCCTTTCTTATCCGCCGGCAGATCGGCCGATCTGACCTGGCTATGGGTGATCCGGACGAGTTCTCCTCCGGAGAGATTTGGATTTTGTGATATGTAAACTTTGAAGGCAGCCCAGTCGGCCGGTAGGCTCGGGTACTCCCATCCGATGTAGATCCTTCCCCCCTCCACCATCTCGGCTTTCAGATCGATGGGCTTCGGGGGAGCGAGATTATCCTGTGCGGCTCCCACAGCAGCGCTACCGGCGCCTAAGGCGGAGATATTGCCCGCCTCGTCCTCGGCCACCACGGCGAAATGATACTGCCGCCCGTTCTCCTCCACATCCAACAGAACGCTCTCTTTCTCCGTCTCGGCAACGGGGCTCATCGTCGAGAGATCCCCTATACTGTCGGAGCTGAGGTAGACGAGATATCCCCTCAGATCCTCAACCTTCACTCCCTGCCAACTGACCCTAACCCTGTATCCCTCATCGTCCGGGATATCCTCGACCTTCACCCCTTCCACCTCAGGCGGGGGAACGCCGTCCACCCTGACACTGCCCGCCTCGATCTGAGCCGACTTGCCGTTGGGCTTCTCAAGGATAGCTATCACCGACAGATCTTCTCCCTCGATGCCTCTCCCGACCTTCCAGTTTCCCACATACATGCCGTCATTCGCCTCTCCGTCCCCGTGTTCGCCGTCATCGTACAGTTTCCCCTCAACGCCCAGCCCCTCTATCCGGAATTTACCCTGACATCCCGCCTCGCCCCAAAGCTCAACCTTCACCACATCCCCCAGCTTGAAGCTTTCACCCTCGACCTTCGCCTTTGATATGGTGGGAGGGGTTGTGTCCAGATTCACCTTTCTGACCGCTTCCATGCTCGACTCATTGCCCGCCTTATCCTTCAGATGGGCCACCACCGCTGCCTCCATCGCCTTATCTCCCATCTTCACCCGATACGTCCCGACGTAGACCCCGTCTCCGCCGGCGTCATCCCCATGTTCGCCGTCGTCATAGAGCGGGATCCCCTTCACCAACCCTTCGATATCGAACCACCCCTGACATCCCACCTCGCCTTCAAGCGTGACCTTCAGTTCATCCCCCTCCACCAGCAGCCTCGTTCCGTCATGTTTGACCGATTTGATCTGAGGCAGTTTCGTATCGATCGTGATGGGTGGGGGAACATCGATCGAGCTTTCGTTTCCGGCTTTGTCCTTGAGCTTAAGGGAGAGCAGGACGTCCCTCAGCTCCACCCCTTTGGGAACCGAATAGCTTATGGTATAGATCCCCTTCTCCTTTTCCTCAAGTGGAAGATCTCGAACCAGATCGGGGATCGTCAGAAGAGGAGTGATTCCGGGCTCGGATTGGAGCTTGACGTTTATGACGGGGTTCAGGGTTGAAACTATGCCGGTTACGTCGTGTGATGCCGATTTAGCCGCTGGCGGGAGGTTGTCCAACGCCTGAACCGGTCCCGTTGTGGCCCCATCGCTTAGATCCGATTCGTTCCCGGCCATGTCAACCGCCGCGACGGCGAAATAATAGCCCACGCCGTTCCGCTCGACCTGCACCTGGCATGATCTCCCCTTAACGCGAGCTATCGGCGAGAGCGCCTGAAGCGATGTGATGGGGATAGGCGAGATATATACGTTGTATTCCGATACGTCCGGATCGGGCGACGGGCTCCAGCTCAGTCGTATCTGGAAGCCGTTATCCTCCGGCACGTCCTCGCCCCTCAACTCTGAGGGTGGAGAGGGTTTGACGGCATCGATGCTAACCGGCTCCTTTATCTCAAACTCATACTTCGTGCCGGATCTATCGACGAGTTTAACCCTTACGATCCCTTCTCTCACCAGATCGCCCTCCTGGACGACGTATGAGCCGGAATAGTTCCCCCTGCCGTCTCCGTAGAGCGGTATCCCCCCTCTGAGTAAGGGCGAAGGATCCTTCGTCCCTCCAACTATGTCGAAGGAGGCGGTGCCGTCGGTTATCGAGGAGGTTAGGGTTACGGTCAACCTCTCGCCCGACTTGAGGATGTGATCGGCATCGTGTTTGGCATTTATGATGGCCTTTCCCGCCTGGAGGGTGATCCTCTCAGGATATTCGTAAAGCGCCTCATCCCCTTGAGGGGTTTTGAAGGTGAAGAGCATCCTGGCGTTCTCAACCGAATCGTCCTCCCTCAACACATATGACAGCTCATACCGGCCGGGCGAGACCTCGCTCAAAGGCATCCTCTCAAATCGCTTCCTCACCTCCTCGTCCTGGAAATTCCCCTCCAGCGTGAGATACACCTCCCTACCGGCGGTCCAATTTACGGCTACCCTGAGCTCATCCCCCAGGCCGAGCGGCTCTTGAGCGTTATGCTCTATCGAGCCTATCAAGAGGGCGTTCAGCCTATATCTCGCCGTCTCTCTTTCACCCGACGGGGCGATCTTGACGTAGTATGTTCCTGGATCGGCGTCGGGAACGGAGAGGCTTCCCCGCTGAGAGGTTGATGGGGAGATCTGAAAGGAGGAGATCGGTATCAGATTGGAGTTGAAAAGCTGGAGCTCCGTCTGACCGATCCCCTCAGGTCTCTGAAGCGTCAGACAGAGCAGACCCTTCCCGCCGAGGTTGAATTTGAACCAGTCATCATCCCCATCGCCCCAGCTATATCCGTAGATCCCCGTCTCCACGCCAAGCGGTGTGACGTAATCGGGGTTTTCCTGGGGGGAGACCGTGTTAGGTTCAAGTTCATACTCTGATCCGGGCGGGAGATCGTCGAGCGTGAAGGTGATCTGGTAGGTGTTTCCCATCTCCTCCTGATCGTTGGACACCCTGACGTAATAGTCGCCGAACGAGACCAGAAACGAGATCGAACCCCATCCGTTGCTCAGCGGCGAGACGGAGAGGGCGGAGACCTGAGAGATGTCGGAGATGATCGCTCCCTTGAAGATCTGAACCGATGTCTCACCGGCGGCTTGAAGCCTCGACAGATTCAGCCTGAGTAGCTTTGGAGAGGTGAGATCGAAATGCAGTTTATACCAATCGGATGAATCCTGATCCCTGTTTTTCATGCCGATGGCCGTGACCCGATCCTCCACGAGGTTCAATCGAGTGGCGGAAGCGGGCGATGAATTATCCTCAACCTCCCATATCCCATGGGGGGAGGTCGGGATGTAATCGGCTGAGAGGATATAGACGGGATGTTTCTCATCGGGCGACGGGGCGATCTTGATGAAAAGGGCCGAATCGGGGGAGATGCCGACGGTCGCCGATCCGCGTTCGCCGTTCGAGACGTTCACGCTGAAGGAGGCAGCCTTATTCCCCTCGGAGGGCGTGTTCAAGTAGAGCGAGATCTCGGTGGAGGAGTTTCCGCCATCCCTCCGGAAGGTCACCGTCGCTGCGGTAGCGTCCTGAGGGAATGTGACCTTATACCAGTCCACGTCTCCCTCGCCGAGCAGGCTCACCCCTCTCATCTCCACTCCCAGGGGCAGATCCACCGCCAGATCGGGCGTATCGTTCACCTCCGGCTCGCCTCGCACCATCGGCGAGACCCTGAAGCTCAACTCGGCCGGCTGATCGTCCTGTCTTAACGTGCTGTCTATCGATTTGACGAGCAGATGATGCTCTCCCTCGGTCAGACTCCAAAAGGTGACGTGGTTTGAATCGGTGAAGGTGAAGGGAGAGCCGTCCAGGCTGTAATAAAATCCGATCAATCCGGCTCCATCGGAGGGCCTGCCGCTCCACCAGATCGTCACATCCGAATGGCCGATGAC
>CAZHVH010000086.1:0-10457 GCA_964535855.1 uncultured bacterium | reverse complement strand
CTCGTTTCGCTTTTGAGTTTGGAGGTGATATTCATCCTTCCCAATAATTCTCAGTCAAAAAGATACCCGTCGGGTGGGGCTTGAACCCCACCCGACGCCAGAGGGGAGTGTTGCACCCCCTCTGGACTCCCCCGCGTGCGGTTCCCCGCCGCAAGCGACGGGGCTTATTTTTGTAGTCATGTAGGTTATCAGCTCTTCGGTTATCTGATCCCTTAATCCATCGACCATCTTGTCTCTGGAGCAGACGTTCACACCGAGGTTTGGGTCGTAGTTAAAGCTAACGTCCACAGTCGGCAGTCCGCCGCTATCAGAAATATACGTCTGCTCTGCGATTATCTCGAGGCCGCCTCGGGCTCAGTATCTCATCCGTCTGAGCCGCCGGGTCGTGGTTGATTTATCGGAAGGATTTGAGGGTGAAGCACATCGCTCAACTTGTCCAGCTTCACCTATCCCGAACTTTAAACCAAGCCATCTAATACTCAGAGGCACCATACCGCTCATACTGTTTCACCCAAATGGGTTCCCTTCCCCAGAACTCTTTCACCCCGTCAAGTGAGTGGGATCAATTTTGGAGATCATAGCAAGGTGTAAAGTAATAAGATATGGCTTTCTGGAGCGAATGGTGTTATAATATTGCAGAGAAGGCAATTGCCAATCCTGTATAAACCCCGAGTGAATCCCTGCTTCGGAGACAATCCGGTGGATCAAGAGGAGATTCCGAGGGATTTAAACGCGTTGTCGTCCTCAACCAGTGAGTGCGTAAGATGAGACCGAAAATGAGGTAGAAACTGATTATTGAAGCCATTGAAGAGGTCAAGAGTGCTTCTGCTCCGCACGAGATAACGGACCTGACGAAACTTCGTGGTTATGAGACTTTCGTGGAGGGTTTATGATGTTCACCAGTAAAACATGTTCATGGCTGCTCAGCACCGCTGTTATGGCCTTCGCCCTGCCTTCATCTCCGGAGACCCACGCCGGGGAGATCCGGGAGGCGGTGCTTGCGGGCTATCTGATTATACCTAACGAACGGGTTGAACCGAGCTATAACGGCGGTTTCTCCATGTATGTGGCCGCCTGGCCGCTGCTGGAGGAGTATCCGGGCCATCGCTTTCAGAGCGGCCTGGTCAGCACCTGGATGTTCGCCCAGTATGAGAAACCTCCCTCAAGGGAGCTCTATTCTGACATCGAAGGCGGGCTGGGGTGGTGGAGGGATACACGCTTCGCCACCATCACGCCCAAGTTCATCATGGGCGGCGTCGCCCTGAACTTTTCCGCATGGGCCAACGGGCCGGGGGCGGGGAAAGGCAGGGATTGGAGTCGGCCGCTGGGCAAGTACGGGGTTGCACAGCTGAGCCCGTGGCTCCTGTGGCCGCCGGATGGCTTAAACCTGAAACAGGGCGCCTGTGGAGAGCTGTTCGGATACGGATACCTGCCTCTGCCGCTGACCCGACCCAAATCCGGAACCGACGGCAAGGATGTGCCGACCGGCAATCACTGCTGGACCCTTTTCCTCAACACGGCCAACTTCAAAGGGCCTGTGGCCTTCTTCCTTCCTTACTTCTGGTCAAAACCATCACTCGATGATCCTACCCTGGCGGGCATGTTCCTCGACAGCCGACCTTCAGACCCCAACAGGGCGCTGCAGATGGAGACACAGTATATCCCCGCTGTGATCGCTTCCGATTCCAGAGGCGAAACTTATGCCCGTATAGCTCCGACGGACTTCCCAACGGGGCCGGATGGTGTGGGGATCCTAGTGCATAAGGTCATCTCGTACAGCAAAGATGCGCTTTGGAACGCTGTGGAGAGGTGGTTTCAGGGAGGCTCGCCTGTCGATCGAATCAACATCCGAGCCGCTCGTGTCCACACCTTCCCCGGAAACGGTTGGGCCACATGGCGGATCTACACCCCGGACATGCCTGAGGAGGAACGAGCGCCTGTCGATTGGAACTCCTTTGCGACCCCTGTGGCATCCGATCCTGTCACATTCGGCTTCAGGTGGAATCGGCAGCTCGTGACGACGAGAAACTACGGAAGTTGTCGGCTCGTCAGGCTTCCGGAGTACTACCATCTGGTGAAGGAGGGTGACAAGGCGAGATGGGTGCCTGTCCTTCCCGATCAAGTTCCACCGGAGACAGGGTTAACGAAATACGAATTCCGACCACCCGCAGAGCCTCCGCCGGAGGCTTATGTGACGCCTGAGGAGCCGGACAGCTGTTGGAAGAAACCCGGGCCGGTCGCAGGACCGTTTCAGGTCCGCCTGGGCGATGGAAGCCTCGTGACCTATTACTGGTATCGCTTTGCCGATCAACCGGCTCTGTTGAACGCCGACCTGACCGACGAGGAACGGGAAGAGCTACAAGCGCGCGTCGAGATGATCCATCGGCTCTGGCGAAAGGATCAAGACTACCTGCCGCCACCGGAGGTCGGCAGATTGGCAAGCATTGACCCTGCGCTCATCGTGACTCCTCCGCCGGGGCTGGAGGTGGGATACGTGCCGATCGTCACTCGACAGGAGCCTGCCGAGTAGATTACCCGATGTCGTCCCGCACTTCGCCTGACAGCCGCAAACCTCGGCGGCGAACATGAAACGCTTACGCTCATATTATCGTTAAGTGTAGCAGAGATCCGAGAGGTCAGAAATGCTTATTTCTCAGGGCGAAAAGGAACGAGGAACCAGGAGCGAGGAACGAGGATTTTTATCTCCTCGTTCCTAGTTCCTCTCTCCTCGTTCCTACTCATAGATAACCGCTACACTCAAAGGAAATTTGAGCGAACGCTTATGTTCATGGCTGCTCAGCGGCCGGCTTTCTTACGTCTCCTATTTGAGGTGGGTGAACTTCACTGCCCAGAACGGGGTGAGATCGTAAGCGTCCGTATCGTCCGCCCGCATGATGTGGTTTAACTCCGGGTGCTCACTTAACGGCTCGAGGATAAGCCGATGCCTTTCGCCCACCTTGAACCTTGCCGCCGGCATGAGCTTGGAATCCCTCATCCCCCAAAACACCGCCAGGAGCTCTTTGCCATCATAAACCCCGTCCTCGACCGATAGAACTTTATATTTGACATACGTGAGACACTCGGTATATGGAACCTGCATGGGATCTGGGACGAAGGAGACGAGGGTTGTCTCACCGACCACCGTCAGCTCATCTCCGTCAGCCCTTGCGATGGGGATGGAAGGCGGAGGAACCTCCAACACCTTCCATTCGCTCTCCGGATCGGTGAGATCTCTGGTTGTGAACTGCCATATGACAAGTCTCTTGCCGGACAAAGCGCTTTGTCTCCTGATCAACGCTTCCCTACATGCCGTTGATCCTCCGCCGTTTATGGCGATCACATCGAGCCGTACGCCCATCTCAAACGACAGATGTTCTGAAAAGCCGGCGTGATCTCCCCATCCCATCTTCGCCTGAGAGTAGACGTTCGTGAAGCTATCGCCGAGGAGGATTATCGGCGAGGAGGGATCTGGGAGGACAGGATCGCCCGCGCCGTGAAGAACCCTCTCGATACGAATTTCGGTCGGCCTCAACCTTCTGCTTTCATAGGGCAGTTGGAGCATATCATAGAGATCGCCGTGTCGTTTCAGGCTGACGGATTCCGTGTAAAACCGCGTCCTCTCTACTCCATCAAGCCATCCCTCCCTCTTGATCTCCTCTGCAAGGGCTTTGGCGACTATACTCATACCGGAGGGCGACCAATGGGTATCCTGGGGGAGATAGAGGAGGCTATCCCCTTTCCATCTCCTCTCCCATAGGAGGTTGGTTGGGTCGAACACCTTCACCCCCGAGGCACGAAGCCGATCGAAGAGTTCCCCGACATGTCGGTTCATGGCTGGCCCCCAATTTGGATCGTATCTCTTGGAGAGGTACTCCGGATAGATGGTCGCTTTGACGGGAACGGGAACCAGGATCAGATCGATTCCATGAGCCTTCAGGGATCTATGGAAGGTAAGAATGGCCGTTAAAACTTCGGGACGCAGCTCGGGACGGACTATGTAATCCACGGCCGGACGGTAAAAGAGCCATCCGTCCCGGCCGACGATGACCTTGCTGTTTCCACGTCTGAGCAGATCGGTCAACAGCCACTGGTATCTTCTCCTGGTGAACCTCGCCACCACAGATTGATCCTTAAGCCTGTCCTGATACTCCCTCAGATATGAGGCTGTGGGAAGACGTTTGAAGAGATCCAACTCCTGAACCGGCCTGCCTTTGGCTTTCTCATATATCAATTGGATGATGGGGACGGAAAACAGGGGGAGTAGGAACAGGATCAACGATAGAAGCATCAAACCCCTCTTATCCCGTTCGGTTTTAAGATCTCCCCTCATCCCTTGAAACCCCCTGATTAGAACTGGAAGTAGAGAAACGGATTGAAACCCTGAGTGAAAAGCGTCGCCAAGGTTAGGATGAAAAGCGGTATCAACATCGTCAGCTTCAGCGGAGTGATTCCACCTTGGGCGAAATCCCATGACTGTTTCCCGAACCAGGTGACGGCCGCGCAGGTGAACATGATGATCAGGTGATAGGGCGTATAGATGATCGATCCGAGCAGAAGAGAGGTATGCCATGCTTTCTTCAGCCCGAACATATAGCCCAGATACCTGAGGGCCTCCCTTAAGCTATCGGCCCTGAAGAACACCCACGTGATCAGAATTATCGTGAAGGTGATCATCACCCGAAAGGCTCTGGGGAGAAACCGGTAAGGGCTTTCCTTGCCGAGCATCCTCTCGAAGGCCAGCATACATCCGTGGATTCCGCCCCATATGACGAATTTCCACTGAGCCCCGTGCCATAACCCTCCCAACAGCATGACGGTCATGAGGTTGAAGTATGTCCGTTTTCGGCCCTTACGGTTGCCCCCTAAAGGGATATAGAGGTAGTCCCGAAGCCATGAGGATAACGATATGTGCCAGCGACGCCAGAAGCTCGTGATGCTCTCGGCGTGATACGGAGAGTCGAAGTTCTTGGAGAACTGGAATCCAAGCATCAATCCCAGTCCTATCGCCATATCCGAGTATCCGCTGAAGTCGAAGTAGATCTGAAAGGCGTATGCTATAACCCCTATCCAAGCATCATACCATGTCAGCGATCCGGCGTTGAACGAGGCATCCGCCACTTCCCCCATCGGATTGGCCAGAAGCACCTTTTTGGCGAAGCCCAGGATGAAGAAGATCATCCCGCGCGAGAACTTCTCAAGCGTGCAGGTTCTGTGGATGAGCTGATCGGCTATATCGCTATATCGGACGATCGGGCCGGCGACAAGCTGGGGAAACATCGAGACGTAACAGGCGAAATCTACGAAAGAGTTCGCCGGTCGCGCATGACCTCGATAGAGATCTATCGTGTAGCTCATCGACTGAAACGTGTAGAAGGAGATCCCGACGGGCAGGGTGATCCTGAGCACCTCAAATGCCTCCCTTCCGAAGGCCTGAAGGATCGCGTTCAGATTGGATTGGGCAAAGGCGAAGTACTTGAAAAAGCCGAGAAGCGAAAGGTTGGTCACCACCGAGATGAAGACGGCCAACCTGCGTTGAGTGTGGGATGAGGAGGGAAAGAGGGTGATCCTGCCGGCTATCATCAACCCGCATAGGTAGTCCACCGCCGTTGATGCTAGGATGAGCAGGATATACCAGGGGTTAGCCCACCCGTAGAAGATGTAGCTGACGATCGTCAAAATCAGGTGTTTCGATTTCCTGGGGACGAGATAATATAGGAGCAACGCCGTGGGGAGGAAGTAGAAGATGAATATGTGCGATGCGAATACCATCTCCCGACTTTACCTCCTCATGGCACCGGCACGATCTCCCACGGCGCCCAATAGTTATACAGATCTCTCGCCGCCGTCATCCAGATTACCAATCTCTTACTTCGGATGGCATCCTTGCCCCTTCGGGCGAAGAGCTTACGTATCCTGGGACCGCTGCCGTATGCCATAATCAGATCGACGGGCATGCCGATCTCCTTGGCGATATGGGCCGAGATCCCAGCATGTTTGCAGTCTTCGAAGTGAAATACGCCGCAGAAGCTATCCCCCAGGATCACTATCGGAGAGGATTTATCATCCCTGTACGGGCTCCCATCAGGATTTAAGACCTGCTGTGCCTTGAGCCTCATCGGCGGATATTTGATCCTCTCCTCCTCGGGAAGCATCCCCCTTATATCTCCTAATCTGACCACCTCCACCTCTCTGGTTCTGTATCTTATCGGAGATCTGCACACCTCCTTAAACCAGGGATAACGTTTGATCCTTTCGGCTATAAGATGGGCGGCGATTCGGATGGCTCTGTTGGACCAATGCGTGTCAAGCTTCATGTAGATCGGCTCATCCCCTTGATCCCTCTCCCGCATGAAGGCGGGCAGCAGATCGATCGTCTCTACCCCTGCCTCGGCGAGCTCAAGGAGGAACTTCCTGGTGTAGGGGGTGACATACGGCCCATTCCTGTCGGGGGCATGATCGGAGAGCTTTTCGGGGTACAACTCCGGCTTCGCCGGAACGATCACGAACAACATGTCTATCCCCTTTTTCCCGAGCCTGTTTTTGTAATCAACTATGGCGGGGAAGGGATCGTTACGCTGTTTTCGAAGATCGCCGCTGAGGATATATTCGAGCGATCCGCGGAAGAAGAGGAACCCATTTCTGCCCTCTATCCCTTTGGCTCCCTTCGGCAACTTGGAAAGTATATCGCGGATATCCTTTTGAAAACCCGAGATCCTCTCCCGCCATCTTTCCCAGCTCCCATCCCCCCATCTTTGCAGCTCCGACTTCCATCTTTCGATGTTAGCCTTCATGTTTTCATCGGGCGGATCGACGACGAAGAGGTTATATATCGGCCTACCGAAGGGTCTGCCCTTGATTATGGCCGTGGGGTTTCGAACGATTATACCTCCGAGCTCCTTAACGATCTCCGGTTCAGTTTGAAGGTTAGGCCACGGACGGTTGAGGTTCACATCCAGCATATCCGTGTTGTACTTCTCATACCAATTGGACGAAAGTTCGTGGAAGTAATCCTCTACCTCCGAGGCGCTTAACAGCTTGGAGAGGTAATGGCCTTTAAGCCTGGCGATTAATCTGCGTGAGTATCTCCTTGAATCTATCCTGCCGTATATCTCCGGGAATCCGTCCTTATCCTCATCGTCGACGCCTTTGAGGAATTTCACCCACGGTTTGAACTCCACCTTGACCCAGATCTCCTCCTTGCCTTTCGGGCCGTGAAGGTAGGCGGTGGTGATACTCTGAGAGGGGATGGAAAGCCTTGGATTTCCCCATTTCTCACCGCTAACCTTTGCACCGACCATCATGAGTTCCAAGGACTCGTCGTAATTCCACTCGGCCAGGTAATCCATCATCGGCGACCAAGCCATCGGTGAGGAGATTTCCTCCCTGGTGAGAGGCGTCTGCTCTATCCTGTCCCTCAGCGAGGGCGGAGAGAGTGCGCCGCCAAAGCTGAGTTCCTCGAGCGATAGAGGTTCCGGGGGCCGAACGAAGTCCTCAGGCTCCGGCTGATTTAACATCACGTTAGCGTGATATGCCGCGTAGTCGAGGGCTGCAAGCGTGGGTTTTTCGATGAATCTCATCATGACCCTGGAGCTCAACCGGTTATACGATCTGTTGAACCTCCCTATCGCCACCTTGTCTGAGATTAAACCTCCGGATAAGGCTAGGGAGGATAGGGCTAGCAGTATCAAGAGCGTCAGGGGAATTCGCCTCATCTTTCGATCCTCCATCCTGCCCTGTAATTCCTCATTACCTCATCTGGTCTGAGCGGGCGGTCGTAGATCGCCACCAGAAAGACCTTCCCCAGCCAGGTTCTATCGCCCGTTGCTTCGTTTCCTATGATGAGCGGAAAGGAGTTCCACTTTCGGAAATCGCCGCTCATCCTCTGAGATTCGGGATGTCTCACCCCGTTTACATAAAGATGCTTCACCCTGCCGTCATAGGTTGCGACAAGATGCACCACTCCCCCGTCAAGAACCCGACTCGTCGTATCCAATTCTGGTATGCCGTTCGGATTGGTTTTCGTCGTTCTCAGCCTATAGGCTATATCCGACTTTATCTGGCCGAGCGTGAAATCCCTGTTAAGCGGGTCCTTCGACATGGACACTATACGTGAAGGGCCGGTTTGTCGCAGATTCGCCGGTTGAACCCAGACTTCGATCGAGAGCTTCCCTGTCGATCTGAGTTTCCTGAGCAGCTTTTCCGCTCCGCCTTCGCTTATGATCATACTCGATTTGACAAACTCCACGCCGTTGTCGCCCTTGATCCATCTGATGGCTTTTGGGTCCTTTATCCGAAGGTTCAAAGGCGGGTTAACCCCGCTGATGTCGTGAACGACCGTCCCCTTACCCTCAGTGAAGGCGTACAGGGCGATCAGTCCCGATCTCACCCGCTCCCTCGACCGCCTCTTACCTCCTTGTATGAATATGTCCGGCCATCTATCCGTTTTGGGGTGATACGTCAGTCGAAGCGGCCAACTCCAGGCGGGTTTCAGCCCTTTCATCCTCATCAGGAAGATTTCGTAGTCCGAGGTGTTATGATCGTGTTGATTGTTGGGACAAGCGCCGTAGACGAGGTAGCGCATATCAGATGAGAGCTGGGGGAAATAAGTATGCCCATACCACATCTTGTTCTGATCAACCTTGTAAAGCTCGCCGGATATCTCGCCCTTTAGTGAGGCCTTGCCGAACGTGCCCGGTGACATCACCCAGTAGACGAAGGAAGCGTCGGGGGCGAAATGACCCTCGCAGCCACCATGTATGTGTTTCTGGAACCTACCGTCAGAGCTGAAAATCCACGTTCCTCGGGGGTTGGGGGACCAGCCCACGAAATATCTCCCGTTCGGTGAGGGCGTTGCGCCTCGAACCTCGCGGGGCCTCAGCCTAGCCCCTTTAGGAGGCCAGATCCTCCTCTCCGATCCGCTCTTCAGATCACAGACGTAAGTCTCAACCTCGTTTCTCCCTCGGAAGATGACAATCTCACTCCTCGATAGCCATATACCCATGCTGGCGTTCGAGACCACCTTGTGCTGATTCGATCCGTCGGCGTTCATCACCCAGACTTCCCTTCTTCCTCGCCGCTCCCTCGTCCATGCTATCATCCTCCCATCCGGCGAGATCTTCGCCGTCGTATCGGGAGAGTTATTGCGCGTCAGCTGCTTCCTATCGGTCCCGTCCAGGTTCATCCGAAAGATCTCCCAATCACCATCCCGGTTGGACGTCCAGACTATGAACCCGTTGACATCCGGTAGGTTTGGCTTCGCAAACCCCATCAGCGCCGAGATTAAAATGAGGAAGATCGATGTTGTTACCTCAAGCCCCTTGATACGTCTCATCTTAGTCCCCTGTCCTCAACTTGATGTGTTTATCTGTCGAGGATATTTTAACATGAGAGGTTTTAGAGGTTATTTCAAAGTTGTTAAATCTCTGTTAAATGTCGTCCTATGGCTTGTCTTAGCTCTGTAAGGAAGGTATAATTCGTAAGGATCAATCGAAACGGTGTAGGGCCGTATCTCGGTCTTCATGAGATGAAAAAGGGAAGGTGTGATGTTGAGGGAGAGGATAAAGGAACTCCGACGGCAGATGCAACAAGGAGCCGGATTGGGCGCCGCTGAAACGATAGCGATGATCCTGCTCTCGCTCATCATCGCCCTGTTTGGGACATCCTGCGGGAGGGGCGGAGGCTCCGGGAGGGCGGCCAAAACGCCCAAGATCATCAGAACGAAAAGCGGCGTGGAGATGGTGCTGATCCCCGGCGGATGGTTTGAGATGGGAAGCGATCGAGGGAGAGCCAACGAGTCGCCCGTCCATAGGGTGTGGGTTGACTCCTTTCTGATGGACAGATATGAGGTGACCCAGGAGCAATACACTAAGCTGATGCTCGGTAACCCAGCACATTTCAAAGGCCCCGATAGACCTGTGGAGCAGATAAGCTGGGCGATGGCGGCTCTGTATTGCAACGCCCGATCGCGGGCGGAGGGGCTTGAGCCGTGCTACGATGAGGAGACGGGGAAGTGTAACTTTCAGGCAAACGGATATCGGCTCCCGACGGAGGCGGAGTGGGAATATGCCTGCCGGGCCGGAACCGATACGAAATACTTCTTCGGCAACGACGGTCGCAGGCTGAGGGAATACGCCTGGTATGCCGAGAACTCACTCGGCATGACGCATCCTGTGGGACGGAAGAAACCCAATCCCTGGGGGCTTTACGATATGTACGGAAATGTAGCCGAGTGGTGTAACGACATATACGGCGAAAACTATTATAGGAACAGTCCTGATAGGAATCCCCGAGGCCCGAGCGATGGGGAGAGGTACGTTCTGCGGGGCGGATCGTGGAACTCTAGCGCCGATGCCTGCCGTTCATCCTATCGGATGGGTGAGGAGCCCGGATTTCAGGATGCCTGCTTCGCACGCGATACCATAGGGTTCCGCTGCGTGAGGAAGGCCCCTTAGAACCTA
>CAZHVH010000085.1:0-10529 GCA_964535855.1 uncultured bacterium | reverse complement strand
TCACCAATCCGATATGGATATCGGGACGGATGGACTACATCCTCAACTTCGCCAGTCCTGCAAGTCCCGTGGATTACATAAACCACCCGATCGAGACGTTGAAAGTTGGGGCGATGGGAACGTATAACATGCTGGAGCTGGCGAGGGAAAAAGGGGCCCGTTTCCTCCATGCTTCAACTTCAGAAGTCTACGGAGATCCGCTGATTCATCCGCAACCTGAGACCTACTGGGGCAACGTCAATCCCATAGGACCTAGGAGTGTCTACGATGAGGCCAAGCGATATGCTGAGGCGTTGGTAATGGCCTATCATCGCTTGTATGGGTTAGACACGCGAATCGTTAGGATTTTTAACACCTATGGCCCTCTCATGCGTCCCAATGACGGCAGGGCGATTCCGAACTTCATCAGCCAGGCGCTCAAGGGTGAGCCCATAACGGTCTACGGGGACGGGTTGCAGACCAGAAGCTTTACATATATCACTGATGAGATCGATGGGATATACAGATTGCTGATGTCCGATTATCATGACCCTGTTAACATCGGTAATCCGGAAGAGAGGACGATATTGGAGTTGGCGAAGCTCGTCATCAAAATGACGGGGAGCAAGAGCGAGATTATATTCAAACCTCTGCCGAAAGATGACCCGAAGGTCAGAAGACCGGATATCTCAAGGGCCAAAGAAGTTTTAGGCTGGGAGCCAAAGGTGCCGCTCGAGGAGGGATTGAAGGAGACAATACGATATTTCAGAAAGCTCCTGCAGGAGGGGAAAATCTGAATCACCCAACGCTCAGATCAACGAACCTTGGTAAATCCCCCTTTCCATCTCCATACTTAGCGGCCATCCTGCCGGCTATATTGTTTTTCGCCATTATCCCGATGATCTCATATCGTTTGAGCTCTATCCCCCTGAGAAGCGCCTGGTTCAACCTCGCGATTTCCCTCAGCTTGTCGACGATATCCGCCGGCACCTCATCGATTTCATCTATAAGCCTGGCCGTCCTGGATAGAATCGCCTCTCTGCTTTTGAGGAGGCGGAGGAGGGTTTCCGCCTCCTCCGTCTCAACCGCCTGAAGCATCAATCCTGTCTGCTGATGGGCTACCTCGATCAGATTGCGCAACAGGTTCAGATCCTTTTCCATCTCTTTCCCCTTTTCCCTCAGGCGACCAAGGAGGAGAGATTATGCTCGCCTTCCGCAGCTTTGCGCGTTCCGTTTATGACGGTTTCCCATGCCTCCTTCAGATTCTGTAGGTGCCATAACACCTCGTTTATCATGTTGATGTCCTTCTTCAGATCCGCCATCATCAGCCGCCAGACGAGGTATTCGTAGATCTTCCAGAGGTTTCCGGCGATGGGTTGTGCTCGCGGATCATCTAGGTTTAAAGAGCCCATCAGTTCGAGGATTATATTCTGTGCCCTCACCATGTGGTCGGAGAATTCCATTCTGTCAAATTTGGGCCTCTCCAGGAGTTGTTTAAGCCTGCTCAACTCCAATATCGCCCCCTCGTAAAGCATAAGGAGCAACGCTCCTTTATCGGCGGTGTTGATCTGTGTTTCCTTATATTTCCTGTAGATTTTATCTTTCATCTTGCTCCCTCCTTGCGATTTACCCTTAGACTACACCCCTCCGTTGAGTGTTATTTGTGGTACCAGTTGCCCTCGCTATCTGGGTCAAAAGATAATTGCCCTGAGCTGTCAGCTCATTCATCGCCCTTTCGAGCTCGACGAACATGTTCTCCAATCTCTCCCGCTCCATATCTAACCTCTCCTGGATGGATTCGATACGGTCGTCGAGCTCGTCGATCTGATCCTGCAATGCCTTTTGATGCCTCACCATGAGTCCATCGGCGGTATCGGTTAGATAGTCCAGGAGGTTATCCAATTGCTCCGCCACCCCGAACGTAAGGGTTACGGTTGCCTGATAGGTTCCGCCGTTTTCCGCTAAGTCCTCAGGCGTCACCTTCACCTTCAACCTTAAACCCGCCGTGTTCTCATTGGTATCAAGCCCTGACAGATACTGCCCGTTCCCGGAGGCCGGTTCGCCATTGATCGTTCCGGCCACATCTTCGCCGTAATCGGTGATCATATCGGTGCCGATCCCCGTGCTGCTCCCATCCCCCAGATCCTCGACGTTTGATACTACACTGAATCCCATGTTGGAGCCATAATAGTCATGTGTGAGTTTCAGCTTTCCGCCGTCATTATAAGCGGTTATCGGGATCTCATATCTCCCCTGGGTGGTGATCTGGAACGTCCCAAAATCCAGATTTCCGTCCCCATTATAGGTGAGCTGCAGGGATATATCGCTCTCCCCAGGCGTGTTATCGGTTATAACCAGCCTTCCGTTCGAATCTACCGTAGCGGTGACCTCACTTGAAAGTGCGTTCTGGATCTCATTCAGCAGATCCGATATCCTAGTCGTGTTCACATCGTTTATCGTGAAGGTCCTCGAAATCGAATTGCCGTCTCTATCTGTGCCGGAGATCGTTATGGTATCTCCGTTCGAGACATCCGCCCCGAAGATCTCCCCAAAGGTGGTGTTCCCCGTTATCGGGGTTGTCCCATCGGTGGTGTTGGCCGTATCTGAGGTGAGCACCTGGACGATCCGCTGATGTAAGAGGCTGTTTATCCGATCCACTATCGTGTCTATGGTGTCGCCAGCGTAAAGCTGAACGGTTTCACTTATCCCGTTTGTAAGCTCGGTTATGGTCAACGCTTCATCCTGGGATAGCCCGCTATCCTGAATGGGAGTTGATCCCGTCACACTCGCCTGCTCAGATGCCTGGGTTATAACCACGTTGTAGGTCCCCGGCTTTGTAGCCCTCGTGTGGCTGAGATATTCGATCTTTCCCGTGGCCGAACCCTGTTGAACCGCGAAGAGGTTTATAACCTGATCCAGGTTGTTCTGTATGGCGCTGGTCAATTTGGAATCATCTATCGAAAGAATGCCTTTGCCGTCGGAGGATATTCCGATGTGAACCAACGCCGTCAGATCCTCATTTCCTCCGGATATCTCGTTTATCAATATCGATCTGAGCCGGGAGTGAATGGTCAAAAGTGTGGCGTCTCCCAGAAGGGTTCCACCCTGACCGGTCTCAACATCATAATCGAACTGCTCGTTTATGTACGAGGCCAAATCGTTGTAAGCGTCCACGAAATCCTGTATAAGGCCCTTAATGGCATCGATATCCAGCGAGACCTCCATCGTCACGGACCTTCCCGGCTCGGCCTTCTGAAGATCGAGGGTGATCCCGTCGATGGTATCGTCTATCGTGTTTGAGCTGCGCGTGATCTCTATCCCGTTGAGCTTTATCTTCGCATCAGTGCCCTCCTGAAGTTGATTTGCATGTCCGCTCTCCAATATACCCAGGACCTGTAACACGTTGTTATCGTCCGAGAATTGAGTTGTTCCGGTTATCTGAAGCTTATATCTGGTGGTTCCTGAGGATGTATCCTCCACCACGGCCACAGTAACTCCCGTCGGCGAAGCGGCTTCAATCTTCTCCTTTATCGACTGCAGCGAGTCGGTCGATAGATCTATGGAGATGTTCTTGTCGGCTATGGTGACGGTTCCAGACGGAGGCGCGGTGAGGTTAAGCAGGGTTCCTATCGGTGAGGTAATATCGGCGAAGGAGTCAGATTCGACCCCCTCGCCAAGCG
Source organism: uncultured bacterium (assembly GCA_964535855.1). GTDB lineage: Bacteria > Poribacteria > WGA-4E > B28-G17 > B28-G17 > JAGGXZ01. The sequence continues at coordinate 6,870 of CAZHVH010000085.1, read as the reverse complement.
GGTGCTTAAGTGAGGTGGTGTCATCGATAAACCCAAGATCTTTAAGAACGTCTCCGGATACCTCCGCCAGATCGATTCCCTCCGATCCCGTCCGGTTCGATGTGATCACCAATCTGTGATCCCCATCGGATACGTTTATTATGGCGGCCGTTACACCAGCATTGGCGGTGTTGATCCTATCTCTGATATCAACCAGCGAATCATCCGCTTCCACATCGATCCTGACCCCGTTTATCAGAAACTCGCCCTCCAAACCGAGTTCAGATGAGGTATCTGAGAAAGACTCGGATGAGATCTGTTCAGATGAGGCAAGCTGTAACACCTCCACCGTGTAGAGGCCAGGGGCGGCGTCCGATGAGAGCGAGGCGGAAAAAAGGTCCGAATCGCTTAAATCCGCTCGATACTGCCTGAAAGAGTTGGAATCCGCCAGCGCCGAGACGGCTGAGCTAAGAGCGGCAAGCCTTGTGTTAACCTCCTGCCAGGCCGAGATCTTATCCTCGATCTGGGATTTCTGGTCCTCTATCATGTCGATCGGCCGCTGAGCCACCTCCATGAGCTGATCTATTATAGAGCTCGTGTCAAGCCCCGAGATCAGTCCTGAAAAACTGATCCCGCTTATGTTCATAACCCATCCTCCGTCAGGCGAGATGATCCATGAATATGCCGATCATCCTGTTCATCTGAGCTGCCAGCTTCAACATCTCCTCGGATGGTATCTGTCTGATCACCTTGCCGGATGTGATGTCCACAACTTTCATGACGAGCTGATTTGTCTCCTTGTCCACCGTGAATTGATATCTCTGTTCGAATATCCTGGATATGGCGTTGAGCTGAGCTTCAACGCGCTTGAGCTCGAGTTCCATCTGGTTTTCGGACAGTCGATCCTGATTCACCCGATCCTGACTCACACGAGCAGCCCACCGGCTCCCTCTCTCCTGAGGTTTAACCTCCTCCTGGTATACGTTCATGACCTTCGACTGAGGTGATATCCTCATCTTAACGGGGTTTACCGCCATTTCATCTCACCCCCTGTCAGCTTGGTAATAGGGGATACCGTATCGGTATCCCCCTTAGCTTCAGGATCACCTGCCCAATAGGGCGAGCACGTTTTGAGGAAGCGTATTCGCCTGGGCGAGCATGGCAGTACCTGCCTGGACGAGAATCTGACTCTTTGTGAAGTTTGTGATCTCCTGAGCGAAATCGGCATCTCTGATGGTGGATTCAGAGGCCTGGATGTTCTGTGCGATGTTATCCAGGTTTGAGATTGTGAAGCTGAGCCTGTTCTGTATGGCGCCCAGCTGGGAACGCTGGGTGTTGATCGTCTCGATGGCGCTATCGACTTCGTCTATGGCGTTGCGGGCGTTTATGAGTGTTGTCAGATCGGAATCGCTCAGCCCCAGCGCAGTGGCCGTGACGCTGCTCAGGCTGATCCCGATCGTGTTGTTGGAGTCACTATCGGCTCCAACCTGAAAGAGTTTCTGGCCATCTCCATCTACGACGAAGCTCGCCCCATCCAGGTCGCCGTCGTCGTAGGAGTCATTGAGCTTGACCGTGACCCCCAACTGGTTGAAGTTGAGGGTTAAAGTATCACCGTTGTCCGGTGCGTTGTAGTAGATAACGGTCTGAGAAGTTATCTGGGAGGAACCACCTGAGACCTCATATGTCGTTCCCTCCCACTTGTTGTCGGTGGAGTTGTATGTGAGGGTGTCCACCGTGCTTCCTGTGCTTCGGTCTACGATCGTGATGGAGCTGAGTTGTAGGGTGAGTTGTCCGTCTGAGGCGGTGTCGGAGAAGGCGAAGTTGTATCTCACCTGATACTGGGTTGTGTCGACTGCCTGTTGTGTCGTCGAATTGATGATCTGGTTGCCGTCGAACAGATCGCTGTTCTGGATGTCAGAGGGCGTTATCTCCTGAACTCCCAGGCTGGTCAGGTCAGTGCCGCTGTTGGCCGTTCTGGTTGCGTCCCAGTTGACCTGGTTTCTGGTGAAGGAGCCATCGATGAGATTTATGTTGTTATACTCAGTCGACTCGGCTATCCGGGTGATCTCCGAGCGGAGCTGGTCAAACTCGTTGTGCAAACTCGCCCTATCGGACTCAGAGATATTATCAGAGGCAGCTTCCACCGCCAGCTCTCTCATCCTGGTCAATATGTCATGTATCTCGTTCAGCGCTCCTTCCGCCGTCTGAACCAGATTGATCGCCTGTGAAGCGTTGCGTGATGCCTGCTGTAATCCTGCAACCTGCGCCCTCATCCTCTGTGATATGGACAGCCCAGCGACGTCATCTGCCGCCCTATTGATCCTCAGCCCCGATGATAACCTCTCCAATGACCGCTCCAGCGTCGCGGTCGACCTCGTCAACTGTCGATAGGTATTGATGGCGGAGATATTATGGTTGATCCTGAACCCATACATATTACTTCACCTCCGTTGTGGTATGTCTTCGCCACCTCCCTGTTTTTTAGAGGGCGAAGAACATCTTAGCTCCCTCCGGGGGAAGATCGGGTTCTATCTTTTATCTGCCCTGCAACAGCGATAGCACATTCTGTGAGATGGTGTTCGCCTGGGCGAGCATGGCAGTACCTGCCTGGACGAGAATCTGACTCTTTGTGAAGTTTGTGATCTCCTGAGCGAAATCGGCATCTCTGATGGTGGATTCAGAGGCCTGGATGTTCTGTGCGATGTTATCCAGGTTTGAGATTGTGAAGCTGAGCCTGTTCTGTATGGCGCCCAGCTGGGAACGCTGGGTGTTGATCGTCTCGATGGCGCTATCGACTTCGTCTATGGCGTTGCGGGCGTTTATGAGTGTTGTCAGATCGGAATCGCTCAGCCCCAGCGCAGTGGCCGTGACGCTGCTCAGGCTGATCCCGATCGTGTTGTTGGAGTCACTATCGGCTCCAACCTGAAAGAGTTTCTGGCCATCTCCATCTACGACGAAGCTCGCCCCATCCAGGTCGCCGTCGTCGTAGGAGTCATTGAGCTTGACCGTGACCCCCAACTGGTTGAAGTTGAGGGTTAAAGTATCACCGTTGTCCGGTGCGTTGTAGTAGATAACGGTCTGAGAAGTTATCTGGGAGGAACCACCTGAGACCTCATATGTCGTTCCCTCCCACTTGTTGTCGGTGGAGTTGTATGTGAGGGTGTCCACCGTGCTTCCTGTGCTTCGGTCTACGATCGTGATGGAGCTGAGTTGTAGGGTGAGTTGTCCGTCTGAGGCGGTGTCGGAGAAGGCGAAGTTGTATCTCACCTGATACTGGGTTGTGTCGACTGCCTGTTGTGTCGTCGAATTGATGATCTGGTTGCCGTCGAACAGATCGCTGTTCTGGATGTCAGAGGGCGTTATCTCCTGAACTCCCAGGCTGGTCAGGTCAGTGCCGCTGTTGGCCGTTCTGGTTGCGTCCCAGTTGACCTGGTTTCTGGTGAAGGAGCCATCGATGAGATTTATGTTGTTATACTCAGTCGACTCGGCTATCCGGGTGATCTCCGAGCGGAGCTGGTCAAACTCGTTGTGCAAACTCGCCCTATCGGACTCAGAGATATTATCAGAGGCAGCTTCCACCGCCAGCTCTCTCATCCTGGTCAATATGTCATGTATCTCGTTCAGCGCTCCTTCCGCCGTCTGAACCAGATTGATCGCCTGTGAAGCGTTGCGTGATGCCTGCTGTAATCCTGCAACCTGCGCCCTCATCCTCTGTGATATGGACAGCCCAGCGACGTCATCTGCCGCCCTATTGATCCTCAGCCCCGATGATAACCTCTCCAATGACCGCTCCAGCGTCGCGGTCGACCTCGTCAACTGTCGATAGGTATTGATGGCGGAGATATTATGGTTGATCCTGAAGCTATACATCTCCCATCCCTCCGTGAAATCTCATTGGTAATCAGGCATCCCTGCCGGTCACCGATATTATCGGAAAGCAACTGCCTTCACTTTAACAAAATTTTGATTTCCATCCCTTCGGGCGATATAATATCTTCACCCCAACGATGATGAGGTGAAACATGGCCTTGATCTTAAGCCTGTTGATGTCGATCTTAACGGCTTCAAACTATCAGATCATAACCCTGCCCACACAAATCCCCGACGACGGAAAAGTCTGGGTCTTGGCGATCGATGCCCTGAGACATGACGCGGAAAGTTACCCGAACCTGCCGTTCGACGTAAATGAGCTTAAGGAGCTTACGTCAAAGATAGCCGAGAGAGGTGAAATTCCTGAAGATCATATCCGATTTATAGGATCGGATGCGGCGAACTTGGACTTGATAGGTAAAACGCTGTCCGAGATCTCATTGAAGATGAGGGGCGGTGACAGGCTGATCCTTATCTTCAGAGGTTTGATCTCGTTGCCCTCCGGTTCGAGCAGGGAGCTGTTTCTGATACCTAAGGATGGATCACCCGACGACGAATCGTCCCTCATAGGGACCGAAACGCTGAACGGATGGATGTCGGGGATCAAAGGGGATAGAATCGTGTTGCTGGATTGTTATAGCACCGAGGAAAACCTGTTCACCTTTTACGCCAATCGAAGAACCTTCGGCACCTCGTCGGCAGCCTTCATAAACAGCGTCCCTGCCGACGGCAACGACGTGATACTTCAACGGTTCTCATCCGCCCTGGATGATCCGAACCTGGACTCCAACATGAACAGAAGGATAACGGTGCTTGAGCTATATGAATCGATCTCACGACAGGGCGAGCCGATGGGCGTCTCAGCCATAACGGGCGATCCGGATGGATTGGTCCTCACCCTGCCGTCAGCCATCATCGTCGAAACTGAACCACCTGAGGCAAGGGTGGCCCTCAACGGAAGGGAGGCGGGCATAAGTCCATGCATGATCGTTGGACCCAGACCGGGGCTGCATGAGGTGAGGGTGGAGAGGGAGCTGTATCTGATCCCTGAAGCGAGGATGGTCAGGATAAGAAGGTTCCGAGGCGATGTGGCCTCACTGAACTTTAAGCTGATCCCCATTAAGATATTCGGGAGGGTGACCGACCAATCCGGAAAGGTTTTGCCCGATGCATATGTATATATCAAGGGAACACAATACATCCAGAGGGTCGGAGAGGATGGCGAATATGATTTCGGAAAATGGGAACACGGTCTGCTTAAACCCGGAAGATACGAAATCGTGGCCGAATACAGCGACACTATGGTGGCGGAAAGCCTCGTTGAGTTCAAGGGCTTCTCAAATTTGAGGGTTGACCTGAAGCTGAAACATCGGCTGTGGGATGAGATCTCCAAAATAAGGTATCAGAGGGGAGACGAGTTAGGCTGTGCGGAGGCGTTTGAGGAATGGGCAAAGGTGCAGAAAGGCCCCATCCTCTCTATCCCCAGGCTTGAGCCCAAACATGCCGAGATCGTCCTCGGCTATTTCGCCGATAAGGCGGATAAATCACCGAAATCCCTCATGTATCAGATAGTATCAGCTCATCTTTCAGATGTGATCGGAAGAGAAGATCTGGCCAAGAAGTTCTGGCACAGGGTCAAATCGCTGACTCCAAAAGGCAGTCCTGAGAGAAAGCTGGCCTCCAAAAGGCTGAGCCAGCTTTACAGGACCAGGAATTATGCCATAATGGGCGTTTCAATCGCCCTGTTGATCGTATTCGCATCGGGCATCTATACGATCCTCAGAGGAAGGAGGGAGACATGAAGAAGAGGAGAAGGGGAAACCGTAATTTCCTCCTCCTGGCGATCGCAGTCTTCTGTCTCAACGTGGGTTTCGGCGTGTATTTCGCCACCTTCAACAATTTCATAGTCGAGCGGATCGGGATAAAGCCCGAACAGCTCGGCTTCATGGAGGCGCTGCGAGAGACGCCCGGATTCTTAAGCGCCGCCTTCAACGCTCTGGTCTCCATCATATCCGCCCCTGTGGTGGGGGGGATATCGCTGATCGTGATGGGCTTCGGGATAGGGTCATATTCCCAGGTACACACGCTGTTATGGCTGGTTCTCTTTTCACTGATATGGAGCATCGGGTTTCACGGTTGGGCTCCGCTTCAGGGCACCATGGCGCTGGCCTTCTCCGAGGAGGGCAGGAAAGGTGAGAGACTCGGACAGCTTCGCAGCGTCGGCGGCTTCGCCTATCTCTTCGGCCTGCTTCTGGCCATATCGGTCTCGCTCATCGATTACAGCGGGGTATATCTGTTGGCGGGCATGATCATCGCCCTTGGAGGTGTGACGATCCTGTTCGCGTCATGGAACAGGGATGGAATACGGGAGACGAGGTTTCTATTTCGCCAAAAGTACGGGATTTATTATGCCTTGAACTTTCTCCAGGGATGTCGCAAACAGATATTCGTCGTCTTCGCCGTCTTCACCCTTGTGAAGGTCTACGGCATCTCCGTCCAGACCGTCATCACACTTATGGTGATCAATCAGATAGTGACGATCCTTACGGGACCGCTCATGGGCAGACTTGTGGATCGTTACGGCGAGAGGAGGATGCTTTCGCTCAGCTATCTGGGTTTGATCTTTGTATTCGCAGGATATGCATTGATCCACAACCCTAAGATCCTGTTCGTCTGTTATTGTCTGGACAATCTCCTTTATTTCGGCTCCATAGCACTGACGACATACATCAACAGGATCGCCCCGCCGCAGGATATTCGCCCGACGCTCTCGATGGGCGTGACGATGAACCACGTGGCGGCGATTTTAACCCCACTCTTCGGGGGACTGCTATGGGAGGCGTTCAGCTATGAGGTGATCTTCGCCGGAGGCGCTTTCGTGGCCTTGATCTCGCTTCTCGTATCCCGAATGATCCCGCCGGACCACGGAACCCCTATGGGCTTGCCCTCACGACCTTGTTAATCCATCAGGTAGCCGTCCACAACCCTGTAAACCCCTCTCTCTTTGGCGAGATCCCCGGC
>CAZHVH010000084.1:6400-10537 GCA_964535855.1 uncultured bacterium | reverse complement strand
CAGGCACCACCTCAGGTTCAGAGGTATGTTAAGGAAAAGGGTATCATGCTCTACTTCTCCTATGATTTCAGCTAGAGGAGGATTTCATAATGGCTAAGCTGTCCAGAGAGGAGAAGAGATTGGAGAAGCTTCTACGGAAGAGGATGCTGGCCGAGCAGAGGGCCGAGCTCAGAAGACGTAAGGTCTATATCCCTCAGATGAACTACCCAGGATCGAGAGCATTGGCGGCCGTTTTGAGATCCGCCGGGATAGATGCCGATGTGTCGCCCGACGACACGAGGGAGGCCATAGACATCGCCGGAAGATATCTCTCCGGCGATGAGTGTCTTCCGGAGAAGATCACGCTGGGCGGACTTCTCAAGGTTCTGACGGAGGAGGGCGTGGACCCCGGCAAGGTCGCCTTTTTCATGCCGACGGCCGGCGGCCCGTGCAGGTTCGGACAGTACAGGGTCCTCGTCAAGAAGATACTGGACGATCTAGGTTACAGGGATGTGCTGATCGTATCGCCATCGAGCAAGGACGGATACAGGGGAATAGCGGAGGCGTCGACCGAGCTGATCCGAACGGCATGGTGGGCGGTCGTCGCTTCGGATACGCTCATGAAGATGCTTCACAGAACCAGGCCATACGAGGTGAATAAGGGCGATACAGATGAGGTATTCGAAAGGGGAACCGAGCTTATATGTAAGGTGTTGGAGCAGAGGATACCGCTCAAGGAGAAATTCAACCTGCTCAGGCAGACGATGGAACAAATCAGGGATGAGTTCAGGGCCATTCCGGCCATATACGATCCTGAAAGGCCGCTCATCGGCGTCGTGGGCGAGATATTCTGCAGGATGAACGTGCTGAGCAACGAGGATCTGATACGAAAAGTTGAGGAGTTGGGCGGAGAATGCTGGCTGTCGGATGTGTCCGAGTGGATATGGTATACGAACAGGGAGACGATCAAGAGGATAATCGACGCGGGCAAGAGGTTCTCGGTGGATATGATCATAGAGAAGATAAAGGCACGGATACAACGCCGGGATGAGCATCTCCTGCTTGAGCCTTTTAAGGAGGATCTGCGCGGCTATGAGGAGCCGGATGACATCAACGTGATCCTGGAGGCAGGACTGCCATATCTGCCTGTGGACGGCGCCTTGGGCGAGATGGTTCTCAGCGTCGGCAAGGCCGTGTATCTCTATCGCAAGGGCGCCGACGGCATAATCGATATCAGTCCCTTCACCTGTATGAACGGCATCGCCTCCGAAGCGGTATACCCACATCTCAGCCGCGACCACGACAACATCCCCATAAAGAACTTCTACTTCGACGGCACGCTGACCGATCTGGAGAGGGATCTCGGCATCTTCCTGGAACTGGCCCGAAACTATCAGAAGCGAAAAAAGGTGAAAAGGGTCTATCCGAAATGCTTCGGGGTGAGCTGAGAAGACCGCCCGTCGCCATGACGATAGCCGGGTCTGACTCAGGCGGCGGGGCGGGAATACAGGCTGATCTGAAGACCTTCGCCTCCATCGGCGTCTTCGGCTGCTCGGTGATCACCTCACTCACCGCTCAGAACACCAAGGAGGTCTTGTCGATATATGACCTCCCTCCCCACTTCATCGCCTTACAGTTCGACGCTATCCTAAGCGACATACCGGTCGACGCGGCCAAGACCGGTATGCTCTCACGGGCTGAGACGATCGAGACGGTCGTCGGGAAGATAGGCCAGTATGGGATCACAAAGCTGGTGGTTGATCCGGTGATGGTCGCCACAAGCGGGGATAGGCTCCTGAGCCGGGATGCCGAAAAGACGCTCGTCGATAAACTTCTGCCGATGGCGGCGATCGTCACGCCGAATCTCCTTGAGGCCGAGGTTCTGAGCGGCGTGAGGATCAGATCCATCGACGATATGAGATCGGCGGCCGAGAGGATAAAGATCCTCGGCCCTAAATTCGTCCTCATAAAGGGCGGACATCTGGGGGAAGGGCAGAACGGAGATGCCGTGGATATCCTATACGATGGCGCGGAGTTCCACGAGATCAGATCGAATAGGGTGAAAACCGATAGATTACACGGGGCGGGCTGCACCCTCTCATCCGCCATCACGGCATATCTGGCCATGGGATATGAACCGATTGAAAGCGTGAATTTGGCCAAAAGATACATCCATCGCGCCATCCTCGGCGCCATGAGGATCGGCTCCGGTGGACTCGTACTTGAGTGGAGGGAAGGTTATGAGGAGGATAACTGAGCGCATATGGGTGGAGACCGAATATGAGGGCGCTAACGTCGGCTTCATCCTGACGCAAAAGGGAGTTATATGCGTCGAAAGCCCGATGTCCCCGCCGGATATCAGGGATTGGATCTCCAAGATCAGATCGATAACGGAGGCCGAGATCGCCTACGTGATAAGCACCGATCACCACTTCGACCACTCCATCGGCGATTGGCTCCTCGGCGGCAAGGTCATAATGCACGAATCCTGCCTCGAAGGACTAAGCGAGGTGAGGGAGAACTTCAGGGAATTGTTCAGGCACTTCTTCGAGTGGAAATACGAGGAGGTCAAGGAGGAGCTGGAGGAGATCAGAGTTGAGGAGCCGGATATCACCTTCTCCGAAAAGCTCTCATTGCTGTGCGGCGATGTGACGGTGGAGGTCGTTCACATAGGCGGTCATTGCGAGGGGACCAGCTACGTCTATGTGCCGCAGGAGAGGGTGCTCTTCACGGGCGACGCCGTCTCGATCGGACAGCATCCATACCTGGGAGATGCCCTCTTCGACGATTGGATCAGAGGGTTGGAGAGGATGATGGAGCTCGATGTGAGGTATCTGGTGCCAGGCCACGGGGAGGTCGGCGATAAATCGGACATCGAAAAGCTATTGCGTTTCTTCGAGATGATGGGGGAGAACGTCGAGAGAGGTGAGGAGGATATCGAAGCGTTATATAACTTCTACCCGGTCCGTCCCGAAAGAAGGGAGATGCTGAAGGATTGGCTGAGGGATGGACTGAGAAGGATGAGGGAACAGAGGGGAGGTAATGAGTGACTTCATATTCATCGATAGGTTTAAACGGGAGGAGATAGAGGGGCTCTTCGAGCTAACCGATGATATCAAAAGCAGGCCAGATCTATTCGCGTCGAAGTGTAGGGGGAAGATACTGGCGACCCTGTTTTATGAGCCGAGCACCAGGACGAGGCTTTCGTTCGAAAGCGCCATGTTGAGGCTCGGCGGATCGGTTCTGGGCTTCGCCGACGCCAAGGTCTCATCCGCCGCTAAGGGCGAGACGATAGCCGACACCGCCAGGATGGTCTCCAACTACGCCGATCTGATCGTCATCCGCCATCCCCTGGCAGGCGCCGCCCAGGTGATGGCCGATTACTCGGAGGTGCCGGTCATAAACGGCGGGGATGATAGCAACCAACATCCCACCCAGACGCTCCTCGATCTTTACACCATCTCCAGATGTAAGGGAAGGATCGAGGGGCTTAACGTCGGGATATGTGGCGATCTGAGGTATGGACGGGCACCTCATTCCCTCGCTCTCGGCCTAGCCATGTTCGGAGGGAAGATCATCAACATTGCCCCTCAAGGGCTGGAGATGCCCCGTCATGTCATCGAGAGACTCCGTATCCTCTACGGAGCTGATGTCGAAACCGTCCGCGATCTTAAGGGGGTGATCTCCGATCTGGATGTGCTTTATGTGAACAGGCTTCAGAAGGAGCGACTGCCAGAAGACATGGATTATGAGGCGATCAAGGACAGCTACGTCATTACGCCCAATTCGATCCGTAGCTCGAAGCCCGACATGATCATCATGCATCCCCTCCCCCGCGTGAATGAGCTATCGTATGAGCTGGACGGTGACAGCAGGGCGATATATTTCGAGCAATCCCGAAACGGGCTTTTCATCCGCATGGCGCTGATCTTGGCCCTGACGGGCAAGGCACACCTGGAGCTCAACCCCGTCGAGAGGGAGAGGATAGAGTTGGAGGTTAAGTGCGGCAATCCCAGATGTGTGACCGATCACGAACCCTACCTCCGTCCCGCCTATGAGGCCCTATCCTCGGAGAGCGAGGAGAAGTTCTGCGTATACTGCGGATATAGACTTTAACCCCGTTCCTTCCGATCCCTTTTCGTCCGCCTTTGCCTCCTC
>CAZHVH010000084.1:0-6300 GCA_964535855.1 uncultured bacterium | reverse complement strand
GCCCCTCAAAGGCCATATCTCCCCTTGAGCTCCTTTATCTGATCTCTGATAACAGCGGCCTTTTCGAACTCCAACCTCTCTGCCGCCTCTCTCATCTCCCTTTCCAACTCCTCTATCGTCCGCTTCACCTCTTCAGGATCCATCTCCTCCAGGGGAGCATATAGCTCCTCGTCGGGTTTCTCCCTGAGCACCTCCGAGATAACCTTTGGCTCGGCCCTGCTTACCTCCTTCTCCCTCTCGATATCTATCAGATCCCTTATCGCCTTTTCGATCGTAGCAGGGGTTATACCGTGTTTTTCGTTATACTCGAGCTGGATCCTGCGTCTCCTCTCGGTCTCGTCTATGGCCTTTTTCATGGCGTCGGTGATCCGATCGGCGTAGAGGATGACCTCGCCGTCGACATTTCTGGCCGCCCGTCCGGCCGTTTGAATGAGCGATGTTTCCGATCGGAGGAAGCCCTGTTTATCGGCATCGAGGATCGCCACAAGAGAGACCTCAGGCAAATCTAGTCCTTCCCTCAGCAGGTTAACCCCGACGAGCACGTCGAACCTCCCCTCTCGCAGCTCTCTGAGTATGTCGGCCCGTTCCAGCGTGTGTATCTCGGAATGCAGATACTTGGCCCTTATTCCCATCTCGGCCAGATATTCCGTCAGATCCTCGGCCATCCGTTTGGTGAGGGTGGTCACGAGCACCCGCTGTCCCTTGGTTACCCGCTCGCTGATCTTGCCTATCAGATGATCGATCTGGCCCTCCACGGGATGAACGGAGATTTTCGGGTCGACCAGACCTGTGGGCCTGATGATCTGCTCGACCACCTGCTCGCTGCGTTCGAGTTCGAACCTGCCGGGGGTCGCTGAGACGAAGATCGCCTGGTTGATCAGCTCCTCGAACTCCTCGAACTTCAGAGGGCGGTTGTCCAGCGCTGAAGGCAACCTGAAGCCATATTCGATCAGGGTCTCCTTACGGGTTCTATCGCCGTAATACATCCCACGAAGCTGAGGTATGGTCACGTGTGATTCATCTATGAAGACCAGAAAATCGTCGGGGAAATAGTTTATGAGGCAGTAAGGAGGTTCGCCCGGCCTTCTTCCGGAGAAATGTCTGGAGTAGTTCTCTATCCCTCTGCAGTAGCCCGTATGTCTGAGCATCTCCAGATCGAACCTCGTTCGCTGTTCGATCCTCTGTGCCTCGAGCAGCTTCCCTCGTGAGAGGAAGTACTCTATCCGCTCCTGAAGCTCGGCCTCGATGTCCAAAAGCGCCTGTTCGAACCGCTTTGGGCTGGTCATGAAATGCCTTGCGGGGAAGATATCCACCGAGTCGAGCTCCTCCAGAACCTCCCCCGTCAGCGGATCTATCATGGTTATCCTCTCCACCTCGTTGTCGAAGAGCTCCACCCTGTATGCGACATCCTCGTATGCCGGATATATATCTATCACATCGCCTCTCGCCCTGAAGGTTCCCCGTTGAAGGACCATATCGTTTCGCTCGTATCTTATGTTGACCAATCCTCGCATTATCTCCCTGCGCGAGACCAGATCGCCTTTCCTAATGGATACCCGCTGTTGGAAATACTCATCGGGCGATCCGATTCCGTAGATGCACGAGACGCTGGCGACGACGATCACGTCCTTTCTGGAAAGCACGGCGGAGGTGGCGGCCAGACGGAGCTTATCTATCTCCTCGTTTATCCTGGCGTCCTTCTCTATGTAGGTGTCCGTCTGAGGGATATAAGCCTCAGGCTGGTAGTAATCATAATAGCTGACAAAATACCGGACGGCGTTTTTCGGGAAGAAGGTCCTGAACTCGCTGTAAAGCTGAGCGGCGAGGGTCTTGTTGTGCGAGATGACGAGCGTCGGACGCTGGACGTTCTGAATGATATGGGCCATCGTGAAGGTCTTGCCTGACCCCGTCACGCCCAGCAGAGTCTGATATCTATATCCCTTAAGCAGGCCCTCGGTCAGCCTTTCTATCGCCTGAGGTTGATCCCCTTTAGGTTCGAAATCGGACACGAGTTCGAATTTCGGCATTCGGATCTCACCTCCTGTACGAATCTATCCAGGCTTTCAGGGCCTCCTCCCAGAAGGAGATCACACCGTCACGCATAAGGGCGACCTTCTCCAAACGCGCTGCCTCTTCCGCTCCCAAAGTTGTTTTTTCTCCCGCGGCCACAGGTATCGCCTGATATCCCGCCTTTCTCAACAGCCTCGCTCTCCTTGCAGCTCTCTCCACATCCGTGCGATCCACCGTTGCTGAGATCTCCACCGCCAGCCATACCTCCCGCTCTTCCGGAGCGTGGCGCAATCTACCCTTCACCAGAAGATCGAGGAGCAGCAGGTCGTTGAACTCCCCCGGGCTGAGTTCGGATTCCAATCTGTCCTCGAGGGAATGGGTTTCCACCACCTGAACACGCCTTAAGAACCTTCCGAAGTAGGCTCCCGCTCGTTTCGCATAAAGCAGCTCCAGCATTTGCCCCATCATCTTTCCGACCCTATCCTCAAGTCTCCCATGTGCCGTGGCAAGGGTATCCATATGCGTCGTAAGCGTCTCAATCTTCTCTGCGAGCGATTCAAGCCTTTCCTCAGTTCTTCTTTGAGCCTCGGCTAGTTCCTCAACCCTCCTTTCAAGCGTTTCGAGTCTCCCTGTGAGTGCCCCGATCCTCTCCTCAGTTTTTCTTTGAGCCTCGGCTAGTTCCTCAACCCTCCTTTCGAGGGTTTCAAGTCTCTCTGTGAGCGCCCCGATCCTCTCTTCGGTTCTCCTCTGCACTTCGACGAGCTCCCTGAAGGCTTCGGGAAGTTTCAAGAGCTCATCTGTAAGGACGAGCCTTCTGAGATCCTCCCTCCACTCCGGTTTCTCCTCAAGGAGCTTGATGAGGTCATGAAACTCCTCCACCGTAAATCTCATCTTTATCCCCTTCCTTGTCTCGCAAGCGTTATTGCTTTTTAATGGTTATAGGGTTCGTTGGGTTTACCGGATGAGCCTTCAACGGAACCCAACGAACTCAATGAACCTTGTTCCTCCGGAACGGGAGAAACCTGAATTCAGCGCAACATGGCGGTGAAGCGATACCTGCCCGACTCGACCTCATAGACCGCCAGGTTCTCCTCTGACCGCAGGAGTTTCACCCCATCCGCCTGATCGACCGGCTTGCCGCTTTCCGTTACCGTCGCCGGATCTTCTGTGGGCACATATACCTCGGCGGTAATGTTGGCCGGGATCACAATCGACAGATACAGCTTGTCCCCCTCAACGTTCCATTCCACGCCTATACGGCCTCGGATGGAGTTGTAGCTCGCTCGAACGAACCTCATATCCCCTTCAAGGCGAGGTCGAATGATCACCCTCCTGAAGCCGGGTTCCTGCGGCTCTATGCCGGCAACAGCCTCGAAGAGCCACTCCCCCACGCATCCGAAGGCGTAGTGGTTGAAGGAGTTCATGTCGGGCGTCTGGAAGCCTCTCTCCTCCGTGTATCCGTCCCATCTCTCCCACATCGTCGTAGCGCCCATTCGGATCATATAAAGCCAAGAAGGAAAACTCTCCTGAAACAGCAGCCGATAGGCGACGTCCGCTCGGCCGAACTTCGTCAGGGCGAGCATCAGATGCCGCGTGCCGACAAATCCGGTCGACAGATGCCACCCTCGCCTCTCGATATCGGCGATCAGATGCTCGAGAGCGGGCGGGCGGAGGTCTTCGGGCAGCAGATCCAGATCCAACGCCAGCGCGTAGACCGTCTGCGTCTCGCCCTTAATTCTGCCGTCGGGCTGCACGTAGGCGCGGTTGAAGGCCTCTTTGATCTTCGCCAACAGCTCGGCGTATCGCTTCGAATCATCCTCCCGACCGATCGCCCCCGCCATCTCCGACATCAGCTTGACCACATATGCGAAATACGCCGTCGCAAGCACATCTCTGGGGGTGCTGGCGCCGGCCGGAACCCAGTCGCCGTAGCCGATCTCCGGCCTCAGATATCCCTGACTGTTGCGAACGAGATAATCCACGTAACGGGCCATCTCCCCGTAATACCGCTCGATGGCCCTCATGTCGCCGTAGAACTGATAGAGCGTATGGGGAACAACCACACCTGCATCGCCCCAGGCCGGCGTTCCGAAGCCGGCTCCGGTTACGGGGGCCACATCCGGATAGGCGCCATCCTCCCTCTGTCCGTCGTTCAGATCTATCAGCCATTTCGTCATGAAGGCCCCCATGTCGGCCAGCCAGCTCGCAGTACGAACGAATATCTGAGCGTCTCCCGTCCAGCCCTGTCTCTCATCCCGCTGGGGACAATCCGTCGGCACCTCCAGATGGTTGCCGCGGAGGCTCCAGCGGATGTTCTCCACCAAACGATTGACCAGGGGATGCGAACACTCAAACTCCCCCGTCATCGGGAAGCCCGAATGCAGCACGATACCCGTCACGGCGTCCAGCGGAGGCCTTCCGGGATATCCCGTCACCTCCACATATCTGAACCCCCTGAATGTGAAGCGGGGCTCCCATACCTCCTCATCATCTCCCCTGCAGATATAGGTGTCGATGTCGCGGGCTTTCCGCAGGTTGGTCGTGTAGATCGTTCCGTCGGGATTGAGCACCTCGGCGAAACGCATGACGATCTTTCTACCCGGCTCAGCGCCCTTCACCTTCAGCCTCGCCACGCCGACCATGTTCTGCCCCATATCGAACACGAAGGTCCCCGGTCTGATCTCACTGACGGATTGGGCGGGTATCTCCATCACCTTGCGGACCGGTTCCCCGGGATGCGCCGTAAGCTTTAAGTTTATACCCTCGCTCAGGACGACCGGCTTCCAATCGGTGTCATCGAATTCGGGCGTATCCCACCCATCCATCTCCCGCCGTGCGTCGTAGCTCTCGCCCATGTAGAAATCGGCCTCCAGGATCGGCCCGTAAGCGGCTTTCCAGCTTCCATCCGTGATGATAATCTCCCTCGTCCCATCATCAAACTCGATTTGCAGTTGTGCCAGCAGGCGCGGCTCACCGCCGAAACGGTTACGCTGTCCCCACCCGCCGCAGTATCCGGCGTACCACTCGTCCGCCAGGATCGCGCCGATGCAGTTTCCGCCCTTTCGTAACATATCGGTGACCTCATAGGCTCGGTAGTAGACCCGTTTTCGGAAATCGGACCAGCCGGGGATGAAGTAATCGTCGCTGATACGCTGTCCATTGAGGCGGAGCTCACAGCTCCCCAGGGCGCTGACGTAGAGCATCGCCCGTTTGACCGACTTGTCGAGGGTGAAGGTTTTACGCAAAAACGGCGGGGGAGGGACGTGGACGCCGAGGCCGCCGGGGATGCACCACGGCGGGGAGCCGAGGCCGCCGATCTCACGCGCCTCGTCCCAGCCTTCGTCGTCGAAATCGCTCCGATACCATCCCTCTTCCATTTCGGCGGCGGTCTTCCATCCCTTGTCCGTGGCGACTATCACCGGTTCACCCGTTTCGAACTCGATCACGAGCTTCCCCAGAACGCCCGCCGGACCGCCCTCGTTGGTGGCCTCAACGGCTAGGAGGTTTCGACCGCCCTTCAGAGAGCCTGTTATCTCAAGGATTTTCGGGCGCGTCCATGCATCGGGCTGACCATCGCTGCGAGCGACCTCCTCTCCGTTCACATAGAGCGTGAACTGGTCGTCGGCGGTCAGGATGATCCGCGCTCTCGATATTTTACGATCGGAGGGCAGTTCGAAGGTGCGACGGAAATATCGCGTCCCGACGGGTGCATCGTGGCGTGGATCGCCCTCGGGGAACCAGATCCAGCGGCATCCCTCGAAGGTTAAAAGCCTCTCCTCCCATTCGGCCGGCTCGTCATAGCCGATCCATTTAGCCTTCCAATCCTCTTCATCCAGCAGTCCCATCGTCCATCGAGCCGGCTCGCTCCATTCGGACGGGTTGCCGTTTTTATCCCAGACCCGAACCTTCCACCAGCACTCCATTTCCGATCCCAGCGGTTTGCCGGCGTAGACGATATGTGTTGTCTCATCCGATTCGACCTTCCCCGTGTCCCACAGATCCCCTTCATCCCCGTCCAGCTTTTCCCGGTTGGTGGCGACGAGGATCCTGTAGGCGGTTTGACGCTCTCCTCTGTCGGCCGGGTCGACCGTCTCCAGCGTCCAACTGAGTCGGGGGGTGAGAACATCTATACCTAGCGGATCTATTCGATACTCACATCGCAGTTCCTTCGGCTTCAATCCTCCCATCACAGACCTCCTCAATATATGGTCATTTGGCTTCGCCGTCATCCGGGTTTCCGGGTTCATCGTGTGACGAACCCTATAACTCCCCTCCAAGCTGCCTTTGAGA
>CAZHVH010000083.1:0-10567 GCA_964535855.1 uncultured bacterium | reverse complement strand
GATAGGGCGGGACGTTCAAGCTAGCGTACGTCTCGCCCAAATCCTTGATTTCCTCCCAGGTTGCGGATCACATCTCCTTTTTTGAATCCGTTTCCCTTCATAGCCTTTGCCTTTGAAAGCCTTCCGCTTTCAACTTTGGTGATCTCTATCACGCCGATCCTCTCCGTCGTCTTACCGAGCACTTCACCCGTGTCGGGATCGATAAGCGGGATGGTGGAGAGCACCTCAAATCTCATCCCGACGGTGACCCCTTTATCCGATCCGACATTAACGAAGATCGTCCCGTCCTCCGAGACATGTATTATCTTGCCTTCGAGGGCACCTGGTTTCACTCCCTTTTCGGGAGGTCGAGGGCCTATCTCCTGTCTTATCCTGTAGACCGCCTCTTCCAGCGCCGAATCCGTCGCTATTCCAAAGAGGGTTTTATGATATTGCGGCGACGCGAACTTTATCCTGTCGAGCTCCTCACTTTCGACTATGGGATGCTCTTTGGTTATTTTGCTGGAGATCGGTTGAGCGCCGAACCGGGTTTCCAGCCCCATATCGGAGATAATGGTCTTAATCGGACCAGCTCCGATAGTTCCGAACTGATGCGTGGCCTTTTTGCCTATCTTGAAGGAGGAGATCTCCTCACCGGATCGGTCGTAGATATACACCTTGATCGCCACGGAGGCCACGTAGAAGTAACCTCTCAATCCAACACCTGCTAGCACGTTTCCCGTGATGCGGCTTTTACCGCCCACGATCCCCCTGAATCTCTCCTGGCCGAACTTGAGCACTTCGCCTGTGATCATGGCGTCCAGATCTAACTCCTCAGCCAAGCGTGCTCTCAGGTCCTCCCTCCTCCCCAGGTCCTCCACCTTGACGTTCATCCTTCGACAGAACTCCTCTATTCTCTCAGGCGGTATGGGCTCATAGACTCCTGATTTGGCGAGGGCCTCGTTCATCATCCTGCGGAACCCTCTCTCAAGATCCCATATCTCCTTGCCCTTCGGCCTTCCGCTGAGAAGCCATCTGAGGATCCCCCATGAGGGCAGACATCCACAACCGGCAGGGGAGTTGAAGTGCGAATGATCTTCGAAGTAGAGAACCGCCACCCGTTTCTGATCCCCATCGGATCGGATCGACAAAGTCGTAAGGAGTATAAGCGTCAGGGCTACGATATACCATCTTTTCATCGCTTGGTCTCCCAACGAGAGGAGGTATCGCCTACATGTGCGGCCATAAGGATGAACTCCGTATGGGCTACCATCTGTTGAACGGGCCTCGTTCGTCCCTCCCGGGCGAGGATCGGCCTACATAGGATCTCCATCGACCTTATCATCACGAATCCATTTTTTCTGAGCGTCTCGGCCATTCTCTCTATCTGGTTATACGTTGGGTTTAAGCTTACCAACCTCCCGCCGGGCTTGAGGGCGGATTTAACCGTCTCGATCTCCTCCCATGGAGCAGGTATATCCAAGATAACGGCATCCATCATGTCTTGAGCCACCGGTTCACCGGGACTTTTCAATCCGAACTCCACATAATCTGAAATCCCCGCCCGTTCCACGTTTCGTCTGGCGAGTTTCAGGAAATCCTCCCTGACATCGTAGGTGTACACTTTACCATCGGGCGCCACGGCGAAGGCCAACGCTATGGTCAACGCTCCCGATCCGGTTCCTATCTCCAGAACTCTGCGACCGTTTCGTATGTTCGCCGCCAGAAGCAACAGCCCGATCTCCTTAGGGTAGACGATATTCGTCCCCCTTTGCACCTTCATAATCAGATCCTCTATGCTGGGTTCAAGAAGGTATGCGGGGGATCTTGAAAGCTGTATAATATCGCCATATTCCCTATCGATCAGGTCGCCGAGGTTCAGGTTTCCCTTATGTGTTCCAAGGGTTTTATCCGGTTGCGCGGCCACCAGGTAGGTGGAATCATCGGGGAGATAAACCAGAACCAGATCTCCCTTCTTTATCGGCATAAGGATGGCCTCCGGTTAGGGGCGACGCATGCGTCGCCCCTAAACTAAAAGATTAATCATCGGCAGGGATCGCCTCTGCTCCTTCCGTTTCTTCTTTCTCCTCTGTCGGAAGAGCTCCCTTCTCATAGACCTCGATCTTTCTCAACTGGGGCACGCCTGTTCCTGCGGGGATCAATCTGCCGACGATGACGTTCTCTTTGAGCCCCTTGAGCTTATCCTTCTTTCCGTATAGCGCCGCCTCCGTCAACACCTTTGTCGTCTGCTGGAAGGATGAGGCTGAGATGAAACTCTCCGTGGTCAACGCTGCCTTCGTTATCCCCTGAAGGATCGGCTGGGCGGTAGCCGGCCTACCTCCCTGACTCACCACTCGCTCGTTCTCCTGCCTGAAGAGGACTCTGTTCACCTGATCTCCTTCCAGAAACTCCGTATCCCCTGGATCCTCTATCCGTACCTTCTTCATCATCTGCCGCACTATAACCTCTATGTGCTTGTCGTTTATCCGCTCTCCCTGCGCTCGATATACCTCCTGGATCTGGTTAACCAGATAGGACTGCACCGCCGTCTCGCCTCGAACCCTAAGGATATCATGCGGGTTAAGCGGCCCTTCCGTCAGTCGATCTCCGGCCCTCACCCACTCGCCCTCTCGAACGATCATGTGCTTCCCGATCGGGATCCTGTACGTCTCGCTCTCGATACCCTCCTCCGGATTCTCGATCTTGACAAGTCTCACTCCTCTGCTCGTGCCGATTATCCTGACGTATCCGTCTATCTCGGCGATGAAAGCCGCATCCTTCGGTCGGCGGGCCTCGAAAAGTTCGGTAACCCTGGGAAGACCGGTGACTATGTCCCTGGCTCTCGCCCTCTCCCTCGGAATCCTGGCCAGCGTATCCCCGGAATGAACCATATCGCCGTCATCCACCGATAGGTGTGCTCCCGTCGGCATGTGATATGTTCCGATGGGTTCCCCTTTATCGTTCAACACCTCGATCCTCGGCTGCAGCTTCGTGTCCTTGGGCTCTATTATGACGGGCGTGACCATTCCGGTTATCTCATCTATATGCAGCGACATCGTGAGACCCTCGACGATATCGAAGAACTTGACCTTGCCGTCGACCTCCGTCAGGATAGGGAGGTGATCCGGATCCCACTCCAGCAGTACGTCGCCTTTACGGATCTGCCCGCCGTCTTCGACCTTTATTCTGGCGCCGACCATAACCCTATGTCGCTCCCGCTCATATCCCGTCTCGTCTAATATGCTTATCTGGCCGTGTCTTGACAGCGAAACTATCTCGCCGTCGGGGCGCTTGACGAACCTGACGTTCTGATACTTCACCACTCCGTCGTTTTTGGCCGTTATCTCGGTCTGTTCCGATGCGACGACAGCTCCGCCTGTATGGAAGGTTCTCATCGTCAGCTGGGTTCCGGGTTCCCCGATGGATTGAGCCGCTATGATCCCAACCGCCTCCCCGATATCGACGAGCTTGCCCGTGGTCATATCCATACCGTAACATTTACGGCAGATCCCATGTGTCGTCTCACATGTCAGCACCGATCTGATCTTCACCTCCGTTATTCCGGCCTCGTCGATCTTCCTGGCGGCCTCGCGGTCTATGAGATCCCCCGCCTTAACTATCAGCTCCCCGGTGATCGGATGTCTGACGTCCTCCAGGGCGGTTCTTCCGAAGACCCTGTTTCCCAACGTTTCGCCGGACTCCTCCTCTTCGAGCGAGCTTTTGACGATCCCGTTCAGCGTCCCGCAATCCTCCTCCGTGATGACCACATCCTGGGCGACATCTATGAGCTTTCGGGTCAGATATCCTGAGCTTGCGGTTTTAATGGCGGTATCGGCCAACCCTTTACGGGCACCGTGAGTGGAGATGAAGTAGTCCAGAACGGTCAATCCTTCCCTGAAGTTTGCGAATATCGGTCGTTCGATGATCTCCCCTGAGGGTTTGGTCATCAGCCCTCGCATTCCGGCAAGCTGCCTTATCGGCTCCTTCTTGCTCCTCGCACCGGAATCCACCATTATGTTGACGGGATTGAACCCCGGAATCTCATCCTCTCGACCCTTGCGCAGGGCATCGACCAGGACGGTCTCTATCTCCCTTGTCAGATTGCTCCAGATGCTGACCACCTTGTTATACCGCTCGCTGTTGGTGATCAATCCGTCCCGATAGTTCCTCTCGACCTCCTCAGCCTCCTTACGTGCCTGCTCGATCAGCTCCCATTTTTCCTTTGGTATTATCAGATCGTCTATGCTCATCGAGACCCCGGAGACGGTGGCATAGTGGAAACCCAGCTCCTTCACGTTATCGAGGAACTCGACCGTCTTTCGATTGCCGCACTTATCGAAGACCAGTGCGACGAGGTCTGAGATCTCACGGGCGTGAATCTCCTTGTTGAGGAAGTGGATCTCTCCCTTTGTCTCCTCATCGTAGAAGGTAAGCTCCTCCGGGATTATCTGATTGAAGATCACCCTGCCGACGGTGGTGGTGATGATGTGTCCGTCTACCCTGAGCTTGATATAGGAGTGCAGATCGAGATGGCCGAGGTTATGGGCGTATATCACGTCATCGGGCGATGAGAAGACGGGAATGTTTCCGTCCTTTTCCTCAGTCGGTTTCTCCTTGGTCAGGTAGTCTATGCCGAGGACCATATCCAGGGTGGGGACGGCTATCGGCCAGCCGTGTGCCGGTTTGAGGAGGTTCCTCTCGGCGTTCATCAACAGCTTAGCCTCAACCTGAGCTTCAGAGGAGAGCGGGACGTGGACCGCCATTTGGTCACCGTCGAAATCGGCGTTGAAGGCCTTGCACACTAGGGGGTGGATCCTTATGGCCTTTTCCTCGACGAGCATAGGATGGAAGGCCTGTATGCCGAGCCTGTGAAGCGTGGGAGCGCGGTTGAGAAGCACCGGATGCTCGGCTATGACCTCCTCCAGCACCTCCCATACCTCGGGTGAGATCCTCTCAGCCATCCTCTTGGCGCTTCGAATTGCCTGGGCATATCCCCTCTCCTGGAGCTTATGTATGATGAAGGGTTTAAACAGCTCAGTGGCCATTTTCTTCGGCAGGCCGCACTCATCCATCTTCAGCTCCGGTCCGATGACGATGACCGATCTGCCGGAGTAATCCACGCGCTTGCCGAGCAGGTTCTGACGGAACCGACCTGTCTTGCCCTTCAACATATCGCTCAGCGACTTCAACGGTCGGTTGCGAGGGCCTCTGACGACCCTCCCGTGTCTGCCGTTGTCCAGAAGCGCATCCACCGACTCCTGTAACATCCGCTTTTCATTTCGAATGATGACCTCAGGTGCATGCAGATCCATCAACCTCTTGAGCCGGTTGTTGCGGTTTATAACTCGCCTGTAGAGGTCATTCAGATCGGAGGTGGCAAATCTTCCGCCGTCCAGGGCAACCAGCGGCCTCAACTCAGGGGGAAGTACGGGAATCACATCTAGGATCATCCACTCCGGCCTGTTGCCCGACTGCTTGAAACCGTAAAGCAGCTTCAATCGCTTTTGGAGCTTCTTCCGTTTCTGCTTCGAATTGGTGTTTTGAAGCTCTTCCTTGACCATCTCTATCTCTCTGTCCAGATCGATATGCGAGAGAACCTTCTTCAAAGCGGATGCGCCCATCTCAGCGTGGAAGTTGTAGTGCTCCTTATATCTGATGTATTCCTCCTCGGTGAGTCTCTGCCTGTATTCCAATGGGCTATCGCCCGGATCGATGACGATGTAGGATTCGAAATATATGACCCTCTCCAGATCCCGCAGGGAGAAGTTGGTTCCCAGGATCGTTCCGATTGGGTTGATGGTGGTTCCCTTGAAGAACCAGATATGCGTGACGGGAGCGGCGAGTTGGATGTATCCCATCCTCTCCCGCCTAACGCGGGACTGGGTGACCTCAACCCCACATTTATCACATACTATCCCTTTGTTCTTGACCCTCTTGTATTTGCCGCAGCTACACTCCCAGTCCTTGACGGGACCGAAGATCGCCTCACAGAACAGCCCGTCCCGTTCGGGCTTAAACGTTCTGTAGTTTATCGTCTCCGGTTTTTTGACCTCGCCGCAGGAGCAGGTGAGGTTTTTGGGCGGCGGGCAGTGACATGCCGTCCGCTTGGCCCACCACTTGATCTCCTCCGGAGAAGCCAGCTTTATGGATATAACATCGAAATTGTTCGGATTCGTGATGTTCGATGTATTACGCATCTGCAATTTGGGATTCCTCCTCTTTCGGCGAATGGCGAGTAGCGGATGGGAAGACCCATCCGCTACCCATCAAGGTTAAGAAAGCCATTCGTCCCAATCCTCCGGAAGGGACGATTCCTCCGGTTCCTCCGAAGTTTCCCTTTCAAGCTGCACGCTCAGGGCGAGGCTTTGCAACTCCTTGACCAGGACGTTGAAGGATTCGGGTATTCCGGGTTCGGGTGCGTTTTCCCCCTTGACCATCGCCTCATATATCCGGCTTCTGCCGACCACGTCGTCAGATTTGACGGTGAGCATTTCCTGAAGCGAGTAGGCAGCACCGTATGCCTCGAGCGCCCATACCTCCATCTCGCCCAGCCTCTGGCCGCCCTGCTGTGCCTTGCCGCCCAGTGGCTGTTGCGTGACGAGGGAGTAAGGACCTATCGATCGGGCGTGGATCTTATCGTCCACAAGGTGGTGGAGCTTCATGATGTAGGTCCAGCCGACGGTGACCTCCTGCTCAAAGGGCTCTCCCGTTCTGCCGTCATAGAGTCTGGTCTTCCCTGAAATCGGAAGCCCAGCCTTCTTAAGCAGCCCCTTGATGTCCTCCTCAGTAGCGCCGTCGAACACCGGGGAGGCTATGTAGAGCCCGAGAACCTTGGCAGCCCATCCCAGATGGGTCTCCAGTATCTGCCCTATATTCATTCGCGAGGGAACGCCCAGCGGGTTAAGGATTATGTCCACCGGCGTGCCGTCCTCCAGGTATGGCATATCCTCCTTGGGCAATATCTTGGCGATGACCCCCTTGTTCCCGTGTCTTCCTGCGACCTTATCGCCGACCGATATCTTTCTCTTGGTGGCGATATACACCTTCACCAGCTTGATGACGCCGGGCTTCAGCTCATCACCACCCTTGATCTTCTCGATCTTCTCCTTTTTAGCCGCAAGGGCGGCTTCAATTCGTCCCTGAGCCAGCCTTTTGATACGGCCTATCTGTCTGGTGACGGCGGCATCAGCTATTATGAACTCATCGAGCGGCAGGCCGCAATCCAGCATCTCTTCGGTGATGATATCGCCCTTTCGACCTATGATCTCGCCATCCTTCTCCAGGTTGATAGCGAGCATCTGGCCGAGGAGCAGCTTTCTGATCTCCTGTTCCTTGCGCTGATTGATCAGGTTTATCGTCGCCTCGCACTCCTTCTCGGCCTCTTTGATCTGGGACTCCTCGCGCAACCTGGCAAGCTTATCCTTCTCCCTCTCCTTACGTGAGAAGACCTTCACGTCTACCACCACTCCCTCGACGCCGGGCTTGGCGTAGAGGGACGCATCCCGGACATCACTTGCCTTTTCGCCGAAGATGGCCCTCAGTAGCTTCTCCTCTGGCCCGAGATCGGTTTCCACCTTAGGTGTGACTTTGCCCACCAGGATATCCCCCGGCTTGACATAGGAGCCGATCCTGATGATGCCGTCCTCGTCGAGATTTCTGAGCTGTTCCTCGCTGACGTTCGGTATGTCCCTCGTTATCTCCTCGCGCCCCATCTTAGTGTCTCTGGCTTCTATCTCGAACTCCTCGAGGTGGATGGAGGTATAGACATCCTCCTGAACGAGTCTCTCGCTTATGACCACGGCATCCTCGAAGTTGTATCCCTCCCAGGGCATAAACGCCACAAGCACATTGGCGCCTAGAGCCAGCTCGCCCTGATCGGAGCAGCTTCCGTCGGCGATGACTTGTCCGGCCTCGACGTGTTCGCCCACCTTGACTATGGGCCTCTGGTTGATACAGGTTCCGCCGTTAGTCCGCTTGAACTTGAGAAGCTTATATACGTCATATCCCATTTCGGTGAAGGAGTATTCGCCCCTCTGGCCGATCTTGCCCTCATCCTCCAGATCTAAGGCCTCATCGGCGCGGATGATGATCTCGTCTGCCGAGACGCTTTCCACGACGCCGGATCTCTTGGCGATCACCACAGCGTTGGAATCAACGGCTGCCTTATGTTCCATGCCCGTACCGACCAGCGGCGCTTCAGGGATCAAGAGCGGAACCGCTTGCCTCTGCATGTTCGATCCCATTAAGGCTCGGTTGGCGTCATCATGTTCGAGGAAGGGTATCAGCGAGGCGGAGACGCTTACTATCTGTTTCGGTGAGACATCTATATAATCCACCTTCTCAGGTGGCATCTCCGGGAAATCGCCCCTGTATCTGGTTACAATTCTATCGCCCAGCAGCTTTCCGTTCTCATCCGTCTTGGCGTTGGCCTGGGCTATGACGTACTGATCCTCCTCATCGGCGGTGAGATATTCGATCTCGTCCGTGACATATCCGTTTTTGACCTTACGGTACGGCGTCTCCAGGAATCCGTACTCGTTAATCCTGGCATAGGTGCTGAGCGAGACGATCAGGCCGACGCTCGGACCTTCAGGGGTTTCTATCGGGCAGACGCGGCCGTAATGGGTACGGTGCACGTCGCGAACCTCAAACGTAGCCCTATCGCGGCGAAGACCTCCAGGTCCCAGAGCGCTCAGTCGACGTTTGTGGGTTAACTCGTCCAGCGGGTTGGTCTGCTGCATGAACTGGGACAGTTGGCTGCTTCCGAAGAAATCCTTGATGGCGCTGCTGAGGGGTTTGTGGTTGACCAGATCATGCGGATGGGCTTCACTCATATCCACTATCGCCATTCTGTCCTTTATGGATCTAGCGAGTCTGGTGAGCCCAAGGCGAACTTGATTCTGCAGAAGCTCCCCTACGGTGCGAACCCTTCTGTTGCCAAGGTGATCGATATCGTCTATCTCCCCCTCGCCGTTCTCAACCTTTATGAGATATCTCAGCGTCTCAAGTATATCCCTCTTCGTCAGGACGCGGATATCTGAGTCGAAGCTGTAGCCGGACTTTTCAAGTATCTCCCTTCTCTCCTCCTCACTCAGACGCGAGATGTTGGCGGCTACCTCCTCCTTCGATCCGTCCAATCCCAACCTTTCGGCCGTCTCCTTGTATACGGATGTATCGAGGAAGACGAGGGTCTCCATCAGGTCGAGGTCGGTGATCTGAAGGTTGAGCTTCTTCGACATCTTATACCTTCCTACCGCTGAGAGGTCATATCGCAGCGGATCAAAGTACAATCTCTGAAACCTCAGCTTGGCGCTTTCGATCGTCGGCGGATCGCTAGGCTGGAGCTTACGGAATATCTCGACAAGCGCCTCATCCATCGATGAGGTATCATCTTTTTTAAGCGTTGCCCGAAGGCTTTCTATCCTACTGGCATCTTCCTCCTTGAGGACGGTCACCCTTCTGATTCCCTGCTGATAACATCTCTTCAACATCTCATAGGTTATCTCGTCGTTGACTTCCGCTATGACCTCGCCGGTTTCCTCATCAACTATCGGCTTAGAGAGTATCCTGCCTATGAGATGTGAGGGAAAGCTTTCGTGCAGAACCTTAACCACATCGATGGAGCTGGCCTTCAACCTCTGAACCTCAATACCGCCTATTCTCTCGCCCATAGTGAGGATCAGATCATCTGTCACAGGATCTTGGATATCCTCAGCGGCAACCCTATTGAGCAGCGTGTCGAATTCCTCTCGCCTCACCTCCACAATCTCGTCGTTCCATCCCTTTATCTCGATCTCCTCCGAATCGGCGAAGAGGGAGAGGATCTCCTCATCGCTTTCCCAACCCAGCGCTCTCAAAATCACAGTGGCGAGCATTCGTTTCCTTCTATCAAGCCTAACATGGATCACTCCGCTCGAATCGTATTCGAATTCTAACCATGCCCCTCGGTATGGGGTTATCTTAGCCGAGAAGAGTTTCCTGCCGCTGGTGTGGAGCTCCTCGTTGAAGGTGACGCCGGGGGATCTGTGCAACTGGCTTACCACGACTCTTTCGGCCCCATTTATGACGAACGTGCCCCTCTCTGTCATCAGAGGTAGTTCACCCATATAAACGTCAGATTCCCGGATATCCAGGATCTGCTTCTCTCCTGTCTCTTTATCCTTTTCGCGAACTACGAGTCTTACCCTTATCTTCAGCGGGGCCGCGTAGGTCATACCCCGCTCCTGACATTCATTTACCTCGTATTTGGGCTTCCCTATCGAATAGCTTACGAACTCGAGATAGGAGGTTTCAGTTAGATCGTATATCGGGAAGATCTCCTTGAAAACTGCCTGGAGACCCTTATCCTCCCTCTGCTCAGGGGGAATATCCCTCTGGAGGAAATCCTCATAGGACTTCTTCTGAATTTCTATTAGATTGGGAAGATCCATTACTTCGGGGATCCTGGCGAAGGATAACCTTTCCCTTCTTCCGTACTTAATTTTTTGAGGCATTATCTTATCACCTTATTCGGTGTGGGGTTAAGCCTGGGATTGGATGCGCAAACTAATAGTATACTATGTAATTTCTAAAACGTCAACCTCGCGCT
>CAZHVH010000082.1:0-10756 GCA_964535855.1 uncultured bacterium | reverse complement strand
CTGGCGATCGCCCAGCTGCGGGATCAGTTCGATAAATACCATGCTTCGACCGTTGCTTTGATCGGTTCCCAAACGGCACAGGCCGAGAGGGAAACCGAGAACGGCGAGATACTGCTCCGACAGATAGAGGCATATCGACAGGGCGAATTCGGCGTCTCCCTGGATGAGGAGCTGACAAACCTCATAAGGTTCCAAAGGGCTTACCAGGCGGCGGCGAAGTTCGTCGCCTCACTCGATGAGTTGCTTCAGACCGTGGTAAACATGAAGTGAGGAGGGGATAAAGGGTGAGGGTTACCCAGAGCGTCATAGCGGAGATGTTGAAATCCGACATACGGAGAAACCTGAGGAGACTGCAGGAGAGTCAGGAGATGATCTCCTCCGGCAAGCGCATTCTCAAACCCTCAGATGATCCTTCGGCGGCTGAGCGGCTGATCGGATATAAGGTGGAGTTGAGTCAGTCCGAACAGATCTTGGAGGATATAGAAAATGCCCTGGCCTTCCTGAACACGGCCGACTCAGTTCTTGCTGACGCTGAGAACCTCGTATCGAGGGCCCGTGAGATAGCTATCGAAATGGCGTCCGACACGGTTAACGCCCAGGATAGGCTTCACGCCGCCGATGAGATAAGGCAGATTAAAGAGCAGCTGATTCAGATAGCCAACACGTCGGTGGCCGGGCAACGCATATTTGGGGGGACGAAAACGACTGAGCCGCCATATGAGATCTCCGGCGATCAGGTGATTTACAAGGGAAACTCAGGTGTGATCTTACGTCAGATAGGATCGGATGAGACGATCCAGGTAAATGTGCCGGGCCATGAGATATTCGGCGACGGCGAAGAGGGCCTGTTTAAGACGTTATCGGATCTGGAGAGATCTCTCACCTCGAACGACATCGGGGGGATAAGGGACGCGGCGGATGGGCTGAAATCGAGCCATGAGGTTATCCTCTCCGCGAGGGCGAGAATAGGGGGATACTCACAGAGAGCCCAGTTCGCCAGAGATTCGATCGAGGGGTTCAGGGAACAGCTGGAGAAGGTGATCTCGCAGATCGAGGATATCGACATCACTGAGGCCTCGATCCAGCTGGCCAGAAACGATAACGCATACAAGGCATCATTGCTGGCAGCGGCAAAACTGCTTCAATCGTCGCTGCTGGATTTCCTGGGATGAAGCGAGGGAGCGATAATATGAGGATTAAAACCTTGAGGTTCGGTGAAATTGAGGTAGATGATGGGGAGATCATAACCTTCCCCGAGGGTCTGCTCGGATTTGCCGGGCATAAGAGATATGTTATTTTGGAACCCAGGGAGATAGCGCCGTTGAAATGGCTTCAATCGGTTGATGAGGGCTGGCTGGCGTTCGTGATCGTCGACCCGTTCATTTTTAAACGTGATTATGAGTTCGACGTGCCGGAGGATTGCGCCAGACAGCTCGGAATGAGAGATGCCTCTGACGCTATCGTATACGTCATCTTGACGGTGGATGACGATCCTTCGAAGACAACGGCAAACCTTCAGGCTCCCATACTTATATCGAAGAGGACGAGATTGGCTAAACAGCTCATCCTGATGAACGGGGATTACGACGTTCGATATCCCGTCCTCCGCTCGGAGGAACAGGTGGAAGGAGAGAGCTATGCTCATTCTGGCCCGTAAGAAGAACCAGAGCATAATGATCGGCGACGATATAGAGATAATGGTCACCGATATAAGCGGTGATTGCGTCAAGCTCGGCATAAACGCCCCCAGACACATAAGCGTCCATAGGAAGGAGATATACGAGGCGATAAAACGTGAAAACGAATCCGCCGCCAAGGTGAAAGAGTCCGGTCTCAGCAGGTTAAGCATGATGTTCCAAAAATTGGGAAAAAGTAATGAGAGATAGAACCCGTCCTATTTTGGCCCTGCCCGATCATCTTTAGATAACCCTTGCAATCATACTCAATTTAGTTTATTCTAATGATGAGATGAAGCTCAAGTTATCCCTAAATATCATCTTTACCTTCTTGTTCATAAACCTCTGCGCGGGGGAATACAGGATCGGAGTGGACGATATCCTGTCCATATCCGTATGGAATCACCCTGAGATGAGCATCTCCAACGCCCGTGTCAGACCTGATGGAAAAATCTCCCTGCCTGTGGTGGGCGACGTTCAGGCAGCAGGTTACACCCCTGCTGAGCTTCAGAAGGAGATCGCCGCTATCCTAAGGCGGTATCTGAGGGGGGAGCCGATCGTCACCGTATCCGTCATCCAGTTCAACAGCCTAAAAGTTAGCGTCTTCGGGGCTGTCGTCAATCCCGGAAGCTATACCTTCGTCGAACCGCCCACGCCGCTGGAACTCATCGCCAAGGCGGGTGGTATGACCCAAAACGCCGATCCATCCTCGGCGAGGATCATCTCCCCCGATGGCGTCAGCACCGCCGTGGATCTATCGAAGGCGATCCTGTCAGGTGGCGAACTGCCGGAGCTCAAAGCGGGCGATACCCTTTTCATCCCCCTCTCTGAGAAGTCTCTATCGCGAAAAGGCGCCGACAGATTAATTCGAATAACCGTTCTCGGCGGCGTTCAAGCACCGGGAACTTACGAGTTCCGACAAACGCCGACCTTAATCGAAGTCCTCTCAAAGGCGGGATGGGTCAGCTCGGAAAGCTCGCTCGAGAAGGTAAAGGTGATCAGAACGATCGCCGGCCGAAGCGAGTCGGTGGGCGTAAACGTGAGGGAATTCCTCAGAAAAGGAGATCCTTCCCTGTTACCTGCCCTCAAATCGGGGGATCTGATCCTGGTTCCCACCTTGAAGGAGGAGATCACCGTTTTAGGTGGTGTAAACAACCCAGGCACTTTCCCCGTCAGAGGGGAGATCACGATCCTCGAGGCGATAGGAATGGCCGGTGGGCTTTCCGAAAAGGGCGATCCCAGAGCCATTAAGATAGGGAGGAAACAAGGGGGAAGATATGTTTGGAGTGATGTGGATGTGACCCCTTGGGTTAAGGGTAGGTCGATCTCAGGGAATCCCCCGCCCGCAGTCATGCCCGGCGACCTGATCATCGTGCCGGCCACGAGGCTCTCCTTCTGGAGCGCGGCCGGAACTCTGAGGGCAGTTATAGCCTTTGTGGTCGATCTGATAGCCGTCTACGGGGTATATCAGCTGGCGACGAGATGAAGCTCAAGGAGATGACCCTTCAAGATTATCTGGATCTGATCGCCAGGAGGCGCAAAGTCATCATAATACCTCTGTTGGTGGCCTGGCTGGCGGTGATACCGGCGACACTATTGATGCCAAGGGCCTACAGGGCAAGAGCGGTGGTGGAGCTCGGAACGGAGACGGCGAGGATGCTGCAGAGCGTGGGCCAAGTTGAGGTGCCTAGATATGAAAGCGAGGCATCGGTGCGAGAGAGGATCTTCTCGCGAAGTTACGTCCTCCAGGCGGCCGATAAGGTGAACCTGCGCGGACTCCTGGCTAAAAAGAAAGGCAAAAACGTAAGGGACGATGAGCTGATGGAGTTCTTCAAAAAAGCCGTATCCGTCAGGGTAAACGGCGATCTGATGGAGATATACGTCGAGATGTCCGATCCGACTCAGGCGGCAAACCTTGCCAACTCCATCGCAGAGGTCTACATCAAAAACACCTCTTCCGCCAGACAGACCGCAGCCAGCCAGTCCTATGAGTTCCTACAGCAGCAGGTCGAATATTACAGGAAGAAACTTCAGGAGACGGAGAGGAAGTTACAGAAGCTCAAGGAGGAAAATCCGGTATTAACCTCCAAGGATAAAACCCCTCCGGAGGCCAAGCTGGAGAAACTTAAAAACGATCTGCTGGACACCGAGGTTCAGCTTGAATCAGCCAGACGTGAGCTCGATAGACTCATATCAAGTCAGGGTGAGGGTGATGGGGTGGTCGAGCAACTGTCCGCCATGAAGAAGAAGCTCGCTGAGCTCAGGACGAAATACAGCGACGAATGGCCCGAGATCAAAAGGTTGAAGGAGGAGATATCCAAGCTCGAGGATGAGGTGAAATCGAGTTCCACCTCCCTCTCGATCGACCCAACTGAGCGCAGTAAGAAGATCCTGGAGCTGCAGGATAGGATCTCAACCTTAGCTCTCAAGAAGGAAAGGCTCAGAACCGAGATATCCAGGTGGGAAGGGATGTTGAAGAAGCTGCCTCAGATCGAGATGGAGCTGGAGAGATTAACGAGGGAGAAGGAGATCTACGAGAAGAGCTACTCGCTTCTCTACGACAGACTCAACAACGCCATGTTGGCCAAAGCGGCGGAGCTGGAGAAGCTGAGCGCCTCGGCGAAACTCCTCGACCCGGCCGTTCCGCCCATCAAACCGATCAAACCTCGAAGGGTGAGGATGGTCATCATGGCCACCATTTTGGGGTTAGGAATAGGATTCGGTTCGGCGCTGCTGCTGGAGTATTCGGATAGATCGTTCAGGGACGAGGAAGAGATGAGCGAGCTTTTGGGGCTTCCGATCCTGGCCTCGCTGCCAAGACTGCCCGAATTGGAGTGAGAGATGAGGGGAAGCGTTATATCGAAGTTCGACGAAAATTCACCTGCCGCTAGCCAGATGCGTAGGGCGATAAGGAACATAAAGATGGCCGTTAACGGAATTAGATCGATTCTGATCACAAGCCCTGCACGCGGCGACGGCAAAAGCCTTATAACCGCCCTTCTGGCGCTGACCCTCGCTCGGGACAATCCCGAAAGGCATGTCCTTATAATCGACTGCGATCTGAGAAGACCTTCTCAACATCTCCTCTTCGATATGTCCCGCAGGCCAGGATTGAGTGAGCTGCTGGTGGAGATGACCGATATGGACGAGGCGTGCAGGGAGACGGAGATGGGAAATTTATGGCTGATCCCCTCAGGTGGAGAGACCAAATCGCCCGAACAGCTCCTCTCATCGCCCAGGGTTTCCGACCTCGTGAGGGCCTGCAGAACGTATTTCGATTTCATCGTGTGCGATTCACCTCCGGTGCTGCCGGCTAACGACGCCCTCCTGATAGGAGCACACCTCGATGGGGCTGCTCTGGTGGTACGGGCATATAAGACCCAGAGGGGGGAGGCGAGAAAAGCCCTGGATCTGCTGAGATCATCGGGGATCAAGATCTTCGGCCTGATCGCAAACGATATCGAAGTCAGGGGATATTACGGATATGGATATGAAAGCTAAGGCGATCCTCATACTCATAATGATATCCCTTCCATCAGCGGCGATCTGTCAGATCGACCCCCTTAAAAGGCATATCATCGAAGGGACATATTACATGATGGTCGAGGGCGATCTGGCCAAGGCTCAGGAGGAGTTCACCGCCGCCCTAAAGCTTGATCCCCGAAATCCCGAGGCAGCCTTCCTGCTGGGAAAGATCACTTTCGACAGAGTTGTCAAGGGCGAGCTGCCCAGGGAGAAACTGAGGGATTCGGAGAGGCTCCTTAACCTTGCCGAATCGGAGGGAATCATCCATAACAGGTTCCACCCGGACCTCCTTCATATCCCCAAGGCGCTCAAATCCGCGTCAAGGAGGACGAGTTTCTGGAGGGGCAAGAAGACTGTGACACGAGGCCCGAAAAAGACCGCTATAGCCCTCTTCGAGATGCCCTTATATTCAGGAAGGATCAAGCTGTTGAGTCCGGATGAGGAGGGATACACTAGGAGCCGGATCTGCAGGCCGGGTGATGTGATACAGATCGAATCGGGCGTGAAGTATCGGGTGGAGATCGAGAGGGGATCTGAGACCCGATCATACACCAAGTTTCTCATCCCCATCGCCGCAGCTGCCGGCGCGCTGTGGCTGACGATGAGGTAGGTGTTCTTGCATGAGTCGAGGGACAAGGGTTATTGTCGCTTTAGGCATTCATTGTGTCATATGGTGTTTGGTGACGGCTTTAGCTTCGGGAGAGGAGGGAACGACGCGAAGAGGGGAAATGCTCTATCTGGCAGGGGACTACCTCGGTGCCGCCTCGTTGCTCAAGGAGGCGCTCAAGAGAAACCCCGATGACGTTGAGGCCCTCTTCCTCCTGGCCCTATCGCTTTACGAGCTCGGCGAGGACGAGGAGGCAAAGGCGAACCTTAAGCTCGCCCATGAGAAGCTCTCCTCACCACAGGGCACTGCGCCAAGTGAATCGAAATCTATCTGGCGGTCGTTGGCCGGAACTCCGCTTCGGAGCGAGAAGGAGAGGGATGAGTCTCCTGCCATATCGCTCAATCCGGCCCTCATTAAGTTCCCGCCGAGGTGTAAGGTTTCGGTATATAAGGGGGATGTTCTCATCAAGCCCGACCCGCTCTACTCCACTTCACCTCAACCGGTCTATGCCCTTCGGCCGGGTGAGGTCTATAGGATAAGGATTGAGCCGGAATCGACTGTCAATTCGAATAGGTTCATCTGGATCGCCATCTCGGCGGTCATAATCGGCTTTCTGGCGATGAGGTGAGTTCGTTTTACGGGGTGATCTATGAGGATCAAAGGCATAACCTTTTCGATTTTTGCGTTTCTCACGTTTCTTCCCTTCATCACGATGGCGGCCCCTGTCGTTCTCGAGCTACAGCAGGGGCTCGAGGGATATGAGGGATGTTATGATGCCCATATCTTCCCCGACGCCAATCACGCCGGCAACATCGTAGACCTGAGCGTGGGCGGCGCGGACCAGTTCGGATTTCCAAACCTCGTGTTGATCAGATTCGACGGTATTAAGGATATCCTGGGCGAGACAAGGATATTGCATGCTGAGTTGAGGCTCTTCCTCAAAGAGGAACAGATGTCAACGCCGGAGAAGATCTTCGCTTACAGAGTCTTGCAGAATTGGAATGAGGAGTTCCTCGAAAAATCCGGGATCAAGGGATGGGTCCAGTTCGACGATGGTAAGAGTTGGAACGGAGAGGGGCTTTCGGAAGCGGATGATAAAGCGGCGGAGGACGGCAAAGCCGACAGGGCTCTCACCCCGATATCCTCCTCATCCATCGATGCCGGGACAGGCAGGTGGTATGCTTGGGATCTCACCGAAGCGGTGAGAAGCTGGTATGACGGCACGTGGAAGAACTATGGGGTGGTGCTCATAGGTGAGGTGAAGGCCTTCTCACTTAAGAGCTTCGCCTCTTCGGAGGATGCGGCACAGCTCAACCGACCGAAGCTCGTCATCACCCATATGCCGCCTGAGTTGATCGAATCCATCTCCTCCTATGATGAGGCAAACGCCGCTGATAACGATGGCGTGTATCGTCCCGATCAGTCTATCGTCATCTCCATCTCCTCCCATAACAAACAGACGGGTCTCGTAGGGACCGTGAGGATACAGTCCATCGGAGTCATTCCGGGAATGCCGGGGGGATATGACACGGGAGAGAGATTGCTTGAGGATAAAGGGAATGGAACTTATGATTACGTATGGTATACCGGTGGATTAAGTGAGGGGAGATATCAGGTGACGGCGAGGCTCGTCGATCCCACCTCCAAACGTGAGAGCATAAACAGCTCACTTACTATCCAGCTCGATGCCACTCCTCCGGTGGCGGTCTCCCTCTCCGTGAACGCCGGGGCGAAACTGGTTACCAAAAGGGAGGTCACGCTCACCCTCTCCGCTAGGG
The DNA here is from genome assembly GCA_964535855.1 of uncultured bacterium. Lineage (GTDB taxonomy): Bacteria > Poribacteria > WGA-4E > B28-G17 > B28-G17 > JAGGXZ01. The sequence continues at coordinate 3,170 of CAZHVH010000082.1, read as the reverse complement.
ATGCCACATGGGCTTTTATCTCAGGCGATCTCTCCCCTACCGATACCGTCATGAGGTGGATACCGTATGTCCAAACCGTTCCCGTAACCCTCTCGCCCGGGGACGGGATGAAGAGCATCAGGGTCAAATTCATGGACGACGCGTCAAACGAGAGCGATGAACTTGAGGTGCAGGTTCAACTCGATGAGATGCCTCCCCAGATCGAATCGGTCAGATCGCATGACGTCGATGATCCCTCTGACGCTGACGGGATCTACAGGCCCGGGCAAAAAATCTTGATAATCGCTAAGACAAAGGAGGGAGAAAAAGGGCTAAAGGGCCTGATCAGAATATCGGGGAAGGGATATGACACCGGAGATCAGCCGGTGAAGGACGAAGGGGACGGCAGCTATACATACCTCTGGGAAAGCGGCGGGGTGCCGGACGGTGAGTACACCGTCACGGTGATCTTAACCGATACTTTGGGCAGATCGGCTAAGAGCTCCGATTACAAGATCACACTTAAAAGCGAGGGGCCGGCCAACCCGAAGGTGGCGATTCTCAATGCCGCTCAGTTCACGACGAGTAGGGATGTGATGCTCGCCCTCCAGGCTGAAGGCGCTACGGAGATGTTCGTCTCGGGTGACGTGGTCGACGATGTCAATACCTTCAAATGGATACCGTATCAACAGAGTCTGCTGGTGACCCTCACCAAGGGAGATGGGCTCAAGACGATAACGGTCAGATACAGAGACGCCTCGCTGAGCGAGAGCCAGGCCTCAACATCCATAACCCTTGAGACCACCCCGCCAACGCTTCTCAACTTCGGGACGTTGGCGGTCAGGGAGGACGGACAGGGAACGATGACTTTGTTCTTCAGCGAGGATATCTCCGAGGTAAACCCCACCGTCTTCTCGCTATCGCTCTCCTCAACCGTTGATCCAGCTAAAGCCCTCTTGATAACCGGCCCATCGGTGAAGCTCTCCGCCGATGAAAACAGGGTATATCTCGATCTGCCCTCAGATCTGGTGGATCAGCTCAGGGGCGTGGGCGCCATATCGGGTAGGAACATGATACTCAACCTCGAACTCTCTCCAGGCGGCGTTCAGGACAGGGCGGGAAACCCCAATCCTCAGACGAGGATAGAGGGATACAGGGTCGACCTGGTCAATCCGACCGCTCTGTCGAAGGTCGAGCTGTCGAACGCCTTCGTCAGCCCAAACGAGGATGGCATCAATGACACGTTGAACCTCTCCTACACGCTGGCCGAATCAGGTGACATGATCCTGAGGGTTCTCGACGAAAAAGATGAGATCGTCTTCGAGAGGAAATTTGCAACTCGACTGGCGGGCGTGAAATATGAGGAGAAATGGGATGTGAAGGTGGATGGCGTTCCCCTCGCCGATGGAAGGTACTCGCTGAACCTCCTACTGATTAAGGAGGGCGAGGAGATGAAACTTAATGCCGAGCCCTTCAAGTTCACCGTGGATACCGTCCCACCTCGTATAGGTTCCGTTCAACCGATGAGCGGCAGTCGTATCCCCGGATCGGTTTCGCTGAGCGCTAGATGCGAGGATGAAAGTGGGATATCCCAGGCATATCTGCTGATCGATTCCGATCCGGAGAGCCGCGTCGATCTCAAGGTGGATAAAGAGGGCAGATATGTCACGCCCTCTCCGCTGACCCTCTCACCAGGTCGCAGGTCAATTCAGATACATGTCGCCGATAAGGCCGGCAACGAATCGGTTAAATCTGTCTCTTACACCGTCACGGTATCGGTTAAACCGATCCTGTCGCTCTTTAACTATCCCAATCCTTTTGTCGCCGGCAGCACGACGCGGATCGTTCTTATCCTAGGGACGTCTACGGAGGAGGCTGAGCTGATGATTTACGATCCGACGGGCAAGCTGGTCTTCAGGAGGAAGATAGGCGGGGAGGAGGGCGAACATCTGGTGGAGTGGGATGGCAGGGATCTCCAGGGCGATCTTCTCCCCCGTGGTATCTATTTCTGTAGGGTTGTGGCGGGTGGTGAGGAAAGAATACACAAGATAGGCATCAGATGAGGTGCGAAGATGTCGCGTATCGGCATGATTTCGCTTTGTCTTGTGATAATCCTGAGCTATATAATATCGGCCGAGGCAAGCGCCCCTTCGCCGTTCGAGATAGGGGGCGGCGCAAGGCAGATCTCTCTTGGCGGAGCCTTCGTCGCCATGGCGGATGACCCCACCGCCGCCTTCTGGAACCCGGCCGGGATGGGGGCGATGAAAAACCCTGAGGTGAAACTGGAGGGAAGGCTCAGAACCCTGGGCACAAATCTGATAACGCTCAGCGGCGCATATCCGGTGGAGGGTCAGGGCACGGTAGGATTCAGCGGGCTTTACTACGACTCCGGTCCTGCCGATTCATACACCGAATCCGGAGTGAAGCTCGGAACCTTCTCCGATAAAAGAATGGCGCTTACAGCGGGGATCGGATATAAGTCAGGTCTTTTCTATATTGGGGGAGGCGGATTTTATCTGTGGCAGGGGATGCGAGGCGAAGGGATAAATGAAAGCGGAAATGGATACGGTATCACGCTCGGGGCGATCTATCAACCGGATGAATCCCTGCGTCTCGGCGTTGCGTTCCGGAGCAAGGCCAAACTGAAATGGAGCGACGAGGTTGAGGAGGAGATCTCTCCTTCAGCGAGGATAGGTCTGCTTTACTCATTCAAGAGCTATGATTCCACCTTTAAGGTGGAGGCGGATCTGATCCAAGTCAAAGGGGAACCGTTAAAGCTGTCCATCGGAGCTGAGATGGCCGGTGAGGAGGAGGGAAACGCCTTCTTCATAAGAGGCGGGATGGCTGATGTGTACATCGAAGGGGGAAAGACGGGCCTGTCGCCGGGGGAACTCACAAAGCTCAATATCAAACCGGCAATGGGATTCGGTTTCAGATGGAAGCTTTCAGGAGGCGGAGCGCTGCTCTTCGATTACGCACTCAGATTTGAACCCACAGGCATGAGACACTTCGTGAGCGTGGGATATGGGGTCGAATAATGGTATAATTTAGGATGGTTGGGGGTTAGTGGTTGAGGGGTAATGAGTTAGAGATTAACGAGGAGGTTTGAAGGATGGTAAACGTGGGAATAGTCGGATATGGATATGCGGGGAGATGTTTCCACGCATATCTCGTGAGCCTCGCTGAGGGAT
>CAZHVH010000081.1:1440-10789 GCA_964535855.1 uncultured bacterium | reverse complement strand
ACGTAAGACTTTTGACAATTTCATCCGGATGGCCTTTCTATTAGAGCAACTATTGGGTCGGCGGGTAGAGTTAGTAACGCCTGAAGCCCTCAGTCCTTATTTGAAACCACATATCCTACGTGAGGTGGAATATGTCCCTTTCGGTCATTGAATACCTGCGGCATATCCTTGACGAGACGGAGTATTTGATGAATCAGGTCCAAGGGCTCACATATGAGGAGTTTCTGAATGACCCTACCTTGTCACCGCCCGGACAAAGCCTTTCGAGCCATGAGCCAGCGGCGGACGTCGAAATAAACGCCGGTATGTCGGCTCAGGTAGTCGCCGATATGAACGCTAAACGGCCCTATCTCCTTCAGGAAATTCCTCCGCAACTTGGGAGGCAATAAGGAGAGATAACGAGCGTCATCTATCCCCTCCCTGACCCCCTCCAAAGCCACCGTCGGCAGAGGGCCATCGGGGGCTGGCAGAGCGTAATGGTATCCGGTTCTCCCACCGACAGCGGCAGCCTCATATGGATTAACGTTGCGGGACGGCCATTGAAACGCCCACTGCGAATATCCCTCAGCGCCACATCTCTCGACGAAGAAGCCGAGGACGAACCGATCTCGTTTCGCGTCCCATCCTCCAGATCCAAGGTTGTAAAGCCACAGTCGGTCGCCTGAGCGACGGGTCTGTTTGATCATCTCAGGCATGATGAAGTTGTAAAGCCTCATCTCAATTATCTCGTCGAACCGTTTCTGTCCCATCAGATGCACCCCGCCGTGCATCGAGTTATCGGTGACCGACGTGAGCACGCCAGCCTCATGCGCAAGGCGATAGAAACGCAGAGCCGTTCGCCTCCGCTCAGGGCTATTGCCTATCTCATCCACACAGGCGAACGCCAGCGTAAAACCCCTATCCTTGGCCCATCTATCTATCCGCCTACACGCGTCCCTGTAGAACTCATCGAAGGCCGGGGAGTCCAGATCTATCTTCAGCGCACGGGCGATCCAATGGGTGTGAAGCGATTCGGCCCCGACGTATTGGATCGGCACACGGGATGAGAACAGCCCCGTCTCCCGTCCCAGACGGAGGAAATCGGCCAACGAGTACTTGTTATGGCCCCAGTGATCTCGATTGAAATCGAAGTCGATCTCACCTTCATCCACCCTGGTCATCCTGGGCATCCCGTAGCAGGAGACCATGTTGCAGCCGTGTTCACGGAGGAGGATAAACTGCTTGCGGATCTGTTTCAGAACCTCCTTTTTCTCCTTCGAGTAGTATCCGTTCCACCTTGCGTCCATCTTCCACCAGAACCCATAACCCCTTGGCGGAGAGGGAAGCTTCAGCGGCAACACCCTGACAAGCAGATCTATCCCGCTCGGCTCAGAGCCCTGAGGGGAGATGGTGATCCTGCCGCTGTAGAAGCCCGGTGGCGTCTCTGGTGGGATATAGAAGGTCAACCAGAAGGTTCTGGTCTGACCTTTGGGTATATCCACCGGGCTCCGTTTTTCGAGGAAAGGCGGCAATCCTCTGATCCTCCGGACGACCCGTATGTCCACGTTCTCCGAGCCTATGCTTCCCCTTTCGCCCTGAAGATCGCTCACCTCAACTCGAACATCCTTTAGGGCCTTTCGGGCCGCCCAGACCGAGACCGTCGCCGGTTCATACTCGCCCGGGCAGGCGAAGATCCGTATCGGCCCGATCTCGCCCGGACGAGGTCTCCCAAAAGATGATACGGATTCAAGGTAATGTCTGGAGAAGAGGATGTAGCCGCGCCTGAGCTGATCCGATAGATCCAGGTCGGGGCTGAGGATATCGGGCCTGTCGGGGATCAGATCGGGAAGATCCCTCGGCGCGACGGAACCCATAACCTTGAACCCTTCCGGAACTTCCGTTCCGAACCGAACGGCGCCGGTTTCAGCGGTGATTTCAGGCGCTTCCCTCCAGGGGCTTTCCACGACGAACAACTGCTTTTCATCCCTCGCCAGAACATCGCCCTTTTCGTCCAGCAGATCGGCATCGATCAGATATTCGCCCTCCTTAAGCCCTGTTTCAGGGAGGGACAGGCCGAAGATAGTCGTCCTAGCTCTCCGGCTCCATCTCCTTATGATTTTCCCCCCGCCATCCGTTAAGGTGAACCGAATATCCTTCGCCCTCGGTTCATTCAGGTGAACCTCCACCGGCAGGACGGTCTCATCGCTCCACAGGGCATCTTTAAGGGGGTTCATCTCGATCGGAGGTAGAGCGTAAAGCTCCAGGCGAAGGTCATCGATGAACTGAAGGGTCCGGACCAGATCGGGACGGATGGAGCAGTGGAGGTCCATGCTTCTGATGTCGAGATCCGGGACAACTCCGGAGGCCTCGAACCTGACCCATTCGCCCGGTTTGCCCAGAACCTTCAGCGAGAGCACATCGCCGAGGAAAACGCCCCTTCCCTTTTCATCCCTCCCGAAGGTCCGCAGCCTCATCGAGATCGGTCGGACAGCTGTTTTCGGCTCGATGTAGACCCATCCCGAAAGCGTGAGCCTCTTTCCGGCGAGCCGGATCGCCTCCTTCGAGACGGCTCCGTTGAAGACCAGCGTGGTCTCCTCGCCCAAAACCGGTCCTGTGTCTATCCTGAGCGAGCATCGGCCCGATTTCGATCTGGCGTCGGAGATCGATATGCACCTTTCGATCCCCTCCCCTTTCGGATAGAAGCTCATGCTCCACCCCTGTATTCCCCCCTCGAAATCGCCGTTTACGAGCAGGGAGGTGAAGAAGAGCGTGATGAGTGCGGGGATCATATCTCCAATCCCTCCTTTCCGGAGCGAAGATTTCCTCATAATCGGGTATTCCAAGGCGATTGAGCACGAGTTTCAGGTTCATCTTGAACCTTGCCGTCGCTGAGGTTCCCAGGCATCGAGCAGATGATCTTAATCCCTCGGCATTCCGCGTCGGGTCCACACCCTCACGTCCCGTTCGGTGATCTCATACTCCTCTCCCCTCTTGGCCTTGTAGGCCGCTATGGCGAGCAGCACTCCCAGGACGTTCAGAGCGTCGCCCGGCGATTTGACCCTTTCGGCTATCATCCTTAACAGATCATCCCCGACGACCTCAGCGTCTCCGATCCTGAGCTCCTCCATGGTGGCTTTCAGAAGCTCATATAGCTGCTCATGGCTCAGGGGATAATCCCTTTCGATATCCAGCACCCTGAACCGGTCCATCACCCCATCAAGCTCCCTATGAGGTTCATGTCCGCTGCCGATGATGAGGCATTGAGGTATCTCGACCAACTGTCTGTAGATCTCCGGCGGATGATCGCATTCGAGGAAGACCACACATCTCTCCCTGCCTATCATCTCCAGCATGTAAGGTATGGCCTCTCTGAGGTTGTTTCTCATATCCTCGTGCCAGATATCCATGAAGGGGATATCCCTCTCATGGCAGTGCCTCCGGAGTATGTGTTGAGTGTGGCTTTTGCCCGCGCCGCCTTCCCTGCTGAAGAGATAGACGTGTTTCACATCATCGCCGGAGATGAATCTCTCGATGATCTCTATGAGCTCATCCTCCAGCTTACCCCTTCGGACGTGAACGAGGGGTTCCTCCCAATCTCCCCGTCTCAGTCCCGAATACGCGGGATTTCCCCTGAGACCTATCCTCTCATAATCCCATTCATCAAGCCTATGTAGCTCCTCGAATAACATCGGGAAATGCAAGGTCATCACCTCCATGTCGCCATGCTAGAAAAAGGATGAGGTTTGTCAGAGCCAGGATGATGAATCCGGAAAGGCCGAACAACCCCACCGTCAGATCACTGCCGCCTTTCAGGAGCAGTATGGATATCCCCGCCGTGCCGTTCAACGATCCGTGGGCCACGGCCGCCGCTATGACGGATCGGGATTTAACCCTGATGTAGCTGAAGATGGGGCCTAGAAGCAGGCAGAATATCGTCATCATCAAAACGCCCATAACCGGATGTTGGGGATAGTTGTGCCCTTGAAGGATGATGGGAGCATGCCATATGCCCCATATCAGACCTATCAGCAGGGAGCTTTTCCAGAAGCCCATGCCCGAAAGCTCCATCTGCAGAAATCCCCTCCATCCCAGCTCCTCCCCGAAGGCGGCCACGGCGTTTATCGTCACGCCGGCGATCAACCCCTGTATGAGGCTCAGCCAGATCGGGTTGATCGGCATCTTATCCATCTGCCTTCTCATCTCCTCGAGTTTCTCAGGGGGAAGGATCGAGGAGTATCTCTCGAAAAAACCGGAGGCATCCGGGGAGAAGCTGATATCAGGAAGGAGAAGGCCCACTCCCATGGAAGCGAGGCTTAGAATGAGAGGCAGAAGCCACGCCACCAAAAACCACCTGTTCAATCTGAGGGAGATGCCCAATGGGAGCTTCAGCGGTTGACGATATATCCCTTTCTGAACGATGACGACGCAGATGGCGGGGATGAACATGTAGAGGACACCTATGATCATGGAGGATGGCGTGTTCCACTTCCCTCCGAGCGCCCAAAACATCCCCGCCATCAGCCAGTTGATAGTGAATGTCATTCCCAGAAAGAGACCGACCTTCCGGATCATCAACGCCTCCTATAAAAGACCATCTCGCCGACCTCAACCCCGATCCGCTCGGCCACTATGGGACATTTCGCCTTCAGGATGAAGAAGATCTCAGCGTCGAACTCGTCCAGCGTCTCGAAATTCGCCTGTCCCTTGGATATCACGAGGGGAGCCCTTCTGACCTTCTCGATCACCTCCGGTGGGGATAGGTCCACGGGAAGGCCCAGGTATCCCGTCCCGGTCTCGATGATCTCCGTAAGCTCCCCGATCCCCACCATCTCGGCGTCCTCGCTCGTGGCGTCGTTCAGGATGGGCTTGCTTTTGACGATAGCGGTGATATTTTTGATCCCATAGCGTATGAGCTCCTCCATCAGGAGTTTATCGAAGACGATCTCACCGGCGTTGTCCAGTATGTAGATAAGCTCATCACACCTTTTTAGCTTCTCGCGGAAGGATTCGTATTGATCGATGGCAAATCCGCCTCTCAGCACCTCCTTTATCTCCTCCTCGATCCTGTAGGGCGTTCCGGCGCCGAAGTCTATCACGTTCCCCGCCGCTGCCAGCTTTAAAGCGGTATGTAGCGGATCGTCCGCCCTTGTGACGATCTCCTTCAGCTTCGGATACATCCTCAGCCCCAGCTCGTTGAACTCCCTCTTGACCTCAAGATATGGGTCCTCCACGCCCATGACCTGACAGGCGATCCTCGCGGCCCAGGTGGAGAGATGAGCCGGTGAAAGGGAGAGGTCGATCCGGTCGGCCATCCTTCGCAATACCTCCCGCAGAATCCTCTCGTGAACTTTCTCGTCTTCGGTGACCATCTGTGCCGTTGTCAGCGCCTGTTTGACGAAACAGGGCACGCATAGAGGTCTGGCTTTCATCCCTTAGCCTCCTCATCCAGCTTTATCTCCTTAAGGGTTATGTCCGACATGCTTGAGTTTCCCAGCCCCATCCTGCCGGCGGTGGAGATATGTCTGGCGTAGATGGAAATGGGATCGAGCTCCTTCTCCTTCCTTCTGCCCTCGATTATCTCCAATCCGACCTTATCGGCCGCTACGGGATCGGTGCTGAGGATCAGGCCGCTATGCCTCCAGCTATACTCCTCCTTGAATCCCGGCCCTCCCTCGTATGTAGCGATCAGCCCGTCGATTATGTGCAGCACGGCCTTCCCGCGCAGAACTGACTTGGAGAATATCTCAGGTATGGCCGGATCGCAGAGGAACTCTATCGGGTGAAATCGGGCGGTGTTGTTGACCGATCCGAACGTGATGTTCTTGAGCGAGAGGCTAACGCCCGTGATAGGATGATGCTTCAACACCGGCAGGTTGATCACCCTCGTCACCTCCTGGGTGATTATACGGCTGAAGAGGGACCTCACCTCGCCGTTTTCGCGCCTCGGCGGAGAATCCTCCTCCGGCTCATAGTAGACCTTCTCATCATACCCCGGTCCCCTGCCGTCGGTGGCGTAACATCTGACGCCCGATCCCGTGACGTTTATCTCATAACCCGCCTCAACTAGATCCCTTTCAAACCTGTCCCATATTATGATATGCTCGGGTGGGACCCCCAGGGATGTGATCCTCTCGATAACAAGGTCGACGAGCTCTCGGTGGGTGCAGAGCCGTGGCCCGCCGGAGGGATTGATCTTGATCCCCACCGTATCATCCTTCGAGATGAAATCCTTCCATGCCTCCTTAGGGGATTTCCTCCCCGTTAGCTCCATCATCCCCTCGTCGAGCATCTTAGCCAGGATATCCCTATCTAAGCCCCTCTCCTTCCACACGCCGCTGTGTCTGATGTCCACCACCTTGCTTCTATATGCGGCGCGGGTTTTACCCCCGAGGGAGGTTATGGAGATCAGCCCCGCGATGACCTTTGCCATCGTAGATATGAAACTCCTTCTCGTCATCAGTAGCTCATCCTTTCCACCGTATAGACCCTGACGGTGTTACCTCTGATATCACACATAGCCACATATGTCAGGTTGTTGAAGGTTCTCACCGCCACCTTCTGCTCCCGAGGGATCTCATAATCCCTATCCACCAACCTCTCGCCTTTAGGCGAGAATGCGCCAAGGAAGTATTTGGTCTCGAACTCGCTTTCCCCCTCCTCCGGCTTTGGCCTTGAGCTTCTGAAGAAGGGGAAAAGCTTCTGTGTCTTCACCTTCCTCCGCCTGTCCATATACCAGACCCATATCTCGCCCGTTGTGGGCTCGACGTTGAAGTCTATATCTGTGTATGGGAATTGGGGGAAATCCGCATCTCCGATCCTGATATAATCGACCAGCTCGGCCTTCCGCGCCCTCATGTCGAATTTGACGGTGTACCTGATGAGGAAGTTGCCGTAGAGGGCATAGAGGTAATCCCCGTGTGTCTCGATCCGCTTCGGTATAAAGCGTCCCTGATCATAGGAGAGCATCGGCATAGGTATGACGTGATCATAGTCCCACATGACCAGCCTTCGTTTTTCGCCCTTGCGCTCGATTATCGGTATCCACCATAGGTTCGTCTTCATCCTCTCGTAAAACTGGCTCAGAAATAGAAAGCCGTATTTCCCCGCCGGGGCGATGTCCATGATAGGGGAAGGGACGGGACTTCTGACATGTTCTATAGGTGGAGCGGGTTTGTCGTCCAGGTTGATATCCTCGAAGCAGAAGGGATTGACATATTCGTAGTTCCCAACGGCCACGGCGCGAAGCTCATCGTTGACCGTTATCAGATCGGGGCTTTTAATGCTGCCGTACCTCTTGTTTATGGTGGTCTCCACCCCGACCACCTTCTGTGTCTCCAGATCGACCGATATCAGCTTCTGGAGGAGGTTATCGACGAAATGAAGCCTTTTGTCGGAATCTATCGCCACACCGGTGACGGAGAGCAGATTCTCCTCGAAGACCCTCTCGATGGTGAAGTATCTATCAAGCGTTCCCAGCCTTATGGTCTTGGGTTTTCCTGAGTTCAACATTCCACATCACCTGCCCCTTATCTCATGTCCGAGAGCATATGAATGAGAAGGGACATCTTGTGCACGTGAAATCATCCCTTGGATCGGGCGGGTAGATGCCGGAGGAGATCTCCCGTAACGTATTCCCTATCTCCTCCCTCACCGACGAAAGCTCCTCTCGCTCTTCCTCCCCTATCTCGAGCCTTCTTTCCGGATCGGATGGCTCTATTAGGTTTTGGACGTAAAAAAAGGTTAGGGCCGAAACCTTCAGCCCGAGCGACTCGGTCACGCCGAAATAATAGATCGGGAGCTGATAATCCTCAGCCCTGTAATTCGGGTCATCCTTGAGGTTTATGAACCGCCGCTTGACCTCCCTCAAGCTGAGCGAGGAGGTCGATACCTTATAATCTATTATCTCATGGCCGCCATCCGCAAGCATATCGATCCTGTCGACCTTGCCGCTCAGCCTGAAGCCGTCCAGCTCCAGAGAGAACTCCCTCTCACAGAAGAGAGTTCTACGGCCCTCACTCCAGTTCTCACAGATCCACTCCACATATCCTCTCAAAATCATCTCCGCCAGCCTGATATATCCGAGCCTCTCGAGAGCGGATTCAAACTGAGACGGATCGAACTTCTCCTCCAATCCGTCCAGGGCGTACCTCAGGAGAGTCTCCGGATCGACCCGATCCATCTCGGGGAACGTCACGTGCAGATCCCTTAGTTTATCATGTATTATCCTGCCGAATTTGACCCGGGATGGTTTCTCCGAAGGGAGATGAAGCAGCTCCTCGAAGAAAAACCTTCTGGGACAGAGAAGGTAACTCCTGATTGAGGTATGACTAAACCGCTTCTCCCCCACGCCTTCTATCTCGGTTTCAGGAAGCGGTTCAGGGAGCGAGCTGAGCCCTTCGGAGGAGAAAATCGACTTATTTAACGAGAAGCAAAGCCTCACGGTTGACCTCAGACCTTCATCGGAGGATACCCGGTATCTCTCAAGCCTTATCCCCAAAGAGGAGCATCTTTCAGTATCTATCTCCTCATCGCCCATGATCTCAACCAGGAAGGGCGAGGGCTTGCAATCCAAGTTGGCCACGTAATCCTCGGCAAAGCTCAGGAAAAGCCGCCCTTTACATCTGGAGATGGCGGAGCACAGGAGCGATTTTTCATGCCGATACCAATCGGCCGGACTCATGGCGCCGGGGATGCCATACGGCCTCAACATGGCCCTCACGGCCTCCATGTCCTCCCCGTGTAATATCTGCCTGGAGGGGTATCTCCTTGGGAACCTCTCCGAGGCCAATTCCATCACGAAGACCATCTCGAATTCCCCCGTCGCGGCCTCGGCAGGCATCACACTCACGCCCTCACCCTCACCAAGGTCTGCCCTGAAACACGGGATGCGGTAACTCTCAAGGATATCGGCGATAATGGGCCACATCGAATCCGTATCCCTAACTATGATCGTCATCTCTCTCGGCGGAACCCCCTCATCCATCGAGCTCAGGATCTTAACCGCCACCGCCTCAACCTCATCGAATACCGTTTTCTCCCACATCAAGGTGATAGCCCCCTCGCCTTCAAGCATACCGCTCAACATGAGCCTCTCCAGAAGCGATGAAATGGGCTGGGGGAGCCTGTGCTGATCGGTCAGACGGACGAGCTCCGGCTGAAACTCCCCGATAAACCTTTTGGAGAGACGCGATTCGTCCATGATCCCGTCCACGGCCGCTGTTATCCGTCGATCAGCGGAGATCCTCCTGATGAGTGAATAGACGGCGGGCGGGAGACGTTCGAGCTTGTCGATGAGGATCTGAGGGGGAATCGGAGTGTGGTCGTCAAAATGGCTCAGGGCCCGCCGCGGCAGGTCAGCCTCCAGAAGTTT
>CAZHVH010000081.1:0-1340 GCA_964535855.1 uncultured bacterium | reverse complement strand
TCATCTCAATCGTGTTTGTTTATGACGAGGCCGCTCAGAGGCTTGGGATAGAAATAGGTGGACTTATGCGGCATCCTCTCCCCGGCGAGGGCGATCTCCTTAACCTTTCCCGGATCGATCGGATTGAGGAAGAAGCCGAAGCTGGAGGGGGTTGACCTGACACCCCTCAGCACCTCGAGCGGATCGCGGGTGAACCGGAGATCACCTTCGGGTGGTATAAGGAGGAGATGCAGGACTGTAACATCCAGATCACGCAGTACCTCAGGCACGGAATAGTCATTTAGGGATGAGCTATCCCTCAAGGTTAACACCCTGAACCCCTCGCCGTCATAGAGTCCGATGGGAGGCGATTTCTCTCCGGCCCGCTCCCTCATTCGCTCGAACATCTCATCCAGATCGCGAACCACCTCTGACTCGAAGAACTTCTCTATCCTCCTCCTGATCTCCTCTGAATCGGCTCCGACCAAAATCCTGTGTGTCGGCAGGATGATCAGCCCCTCATCTGAAACGCTCACGAAGTAGCTCATAACGAAGTTAAAAGGCTCCTCCCCTGTGTGTCGAGGGAGTTTTGAGCGCATTAGATCTCTGTACATCCTCGCCGACTCGTATCTGTGATGTCCGTCGGCTATGAAGGCATAGGATCGAGAGAGCCTTTCGGTGACTTTCCTGATAATCTCCTCCTCATCCACGGACCACATCTGATGTGTCACCCCTTCGATCAGAACGTCCACCCTCGGCCTTGCGCCGCGGATAACCTCCCGAAGCAGGTTCTCGACGTGGTTTTGAGGGTCGTCGAAGACGGAGAATATGGGGCTTAAGTTAGCCCTTACATGTTGTAGTAGCCTGAGCCTGTCCATTTTGGGCCCTTCGAAGGTGTTCTCATGGGGCATAAGCTCATCTCCGTCGGCGATCCTCATCCTAGCGATGAACCCAAGTCTGGCAACCTTTCGCCCGCCGTGCGGGAACTCCTGGCGATATACGTATATCGCCGGCCGATCATCCTGTTTCAAAACCCCTTCCCTCAGCCATCTGCGGAACCTCTCCGCCGCTTTGGGATAATCGGGCTCGAGCAGCAGGTAGACCATGTTATATAGGTTTAAGCTTTTATAAAACTCCTTCTCTCGATCCGAGATCACATCATACGGCGGGGTAACCACCTCCTCGATCCTCACCCGCGATGCATCGTAGAGCACGCCTCTGAACGGCCTGATCTCCAGCATATCAGCATATCTCCTCCGGCGAGAAGATCACCTCCAACTCCCTTTCGGCGCTTCGGGGCGAATCGGATGCATGAACGACATTCTCCCTGGTGTCCAGAGAAAAATCTCCCCGGATCGTCC
>CAZHVH010000080.1:0-10914 GCA_964535855.1 uncultured bacterium | reverse complement strand
GCGCCCTGTCCTCCACACGCCCATCCCAAGTTCCTATCTGCGAAGAAAACCGACCAGAGAGGGGTATCCGATTGAACTGAGAGGTCTCGCCAGGATCTCCCGCCGTCCTCGCTCCGGAATATCCCTCCCCGTTCCCCTACGATCCAGCCGTGTCTCTCATCGATGAAAAAGACGGAATGGAGATTTTTCCGCGTGCCGGTTTCGGATTTCACCCATCCTTTGTCTTTGCTCCAACGGAGGGCCACACCCCTCTCGCCGACGACCCATATAGTTCCGTCGGCCGAGGTGATATCATATAAGGTTACGTTTACCCCTGTGGGAACCTTGCTCCAGCTCTTTCCCCCGTCGGTCGTATGGGCGACGACGCCGCTCAGGCCGCAGATCCATCCCTCCTTCGGCGATGTGAAGGTGACGCTCCGATAATGGGTCTTCCATCCCTGGCTTCGTATGAGCTGCCATTGACAGTTGGCATATGGGGGGATCTGAAGGATCAGGATTGAGATCAGGATGACGGCAAACCTACGCATAGAAGCCCTCCGATCACCATTGTTCGGCCAGGTTGTTGTATAAATCCCTGGCCAGCTCCTCGATGAGCTTCGTCTTGGCCTCCTCCTCCGTCTCCGGCTCGGCACCCCGTCCTTGAACGACATAGAACTCGTGACTTTGGACGTAATCCCGCCTACTATCGATGATCCGTTTCTTCACGTTATCTTCGAAGGTGTAATCTATCACCAGGCTCATTCTGTACTGCTCGGGGAAGTTGTTGGCGTCGAAGGATATGGGTTCGACCTTAAACTCCTTGATCGTCACCCTCAGGGTGGAATCCCCTCCCGGTCCCCATTTCTTCCTGAACTCCCTTCTCAGGGCTTCGGTGAGCGCCTCCTCATCCTCAAAGAGGGGGCTCTGGTTTTCAACCGGCATGATGTAGATGCTCTTTATATGGGGCAGATAGTTCGATTTGGTTACATATCCGCAGCCGAAGAGGATTAAAGATGAAAGGATAAAAGCTATGACTCCGACGCTCGTCGTCAGATAGGTTATGAGGTTATTGCGTTTATTGGGTTCATTGGGTTTCGTTAAAATCTCAACCCAATAAACCCTATAACGCAATAACGATTTGAGGTTGTGTTCCTCGGCCTGATGCGACATGGTAGCGAACCACCCCTTAATATCGTACCCTTGGAACCCGAGGGCTTTTTTTGGATCTGTCTCTTGAGGAGGATCTATCGTTCCTTCTGCCGCCGCCTCTCCGCAACGTGGGTTTGTGAAGGAGGGTCAGGTCCACCTTGCCGTGATCGTCTACGCTTATCACCTTGACTTTGACGGTATCCCCTTCCTTGACCACGTCCTCCACCCTTCGCACGTATCCGTCGGCGAGCTCGGAGATGTGGATCAATCCCTCCTGTCCCGGCAGTATCTCGACGAAAGCGCCGAAGGAGGTCGTCCTGGTGACCTTTCCGGAGTAGACCTTACCGACTTCGGGCATGGCTGCGATATCGTTTATCATCTTTTTGGCCTTTTCCGCGCTTTCGGCATTAACGGCGGCGATCTCAACCACTCCGTCCTCCTGAATGGAGATGAGAACGCCGGCCTCCTCCTGGATCTTCCTGACCACGCTTCCTCCGGGGCCGATGACCTCTCTGATCTTCATCGGGTGGATCTTCATCGTAAATATCCTCGGGGCGTAGGGTGAGATATCGGGTCGAGGTCTGTCGATCACCTCTGCCATCTTATCCAACACGATCATCCTCGCTTCCCGCGCCTTGTGGATCGCCCTGCGCATGGTCTCGATCGTGATGCCTTCTATTTTGATGTCCATCTGCACGGCGGTAACACCCTGTTTCGTCCCGGCCACCTTGAAATCCATGTCGCCTAGGAAATCCTCCTCGCCGACCATATCGACGAGGATCACCTCTTTCTCCCCCTCTTTAACCAATCCGACCCCAACTCCCGCCACGGGCTCTTTGATGGGGACTCCCGCGTCCATGAGGGCGAGTGTTGCCGCGCAGACGGTCGCCATAGATGAGGAGGCGTTCGACTCCAGTATCTCCGATACGACGCGGATCGTGTATGGGAACTCCTCTCTAGAGGGAATCACCGGCTCAAGGGCCCTTTCGGCCAGTGCCCCGTGGCCTATCTCCCTTCGGCTCGGGCCTCTTATCGGCTTGACCTCTCCCGTGCAGAAGGGAGGGAAATTGTAGTGGAGGATGAAATGCTTCATCCATTCTCCTTCCAGGTCTTTGACCACCTCCTCGTCGGCAGATGTCCCAAGTGTGACGGTGCAGAGGGATTGGGTCTGGCCTCTGGTGAAGAGGGCCGAGCCGTGAGTTCTCGGCAGCACGCCGACCTCCGCCGTTATGGGTCTTATCTCGTCGGGCGTTCTGCCGTCGATCCTCTTCCCCTCCTCGATGATCGACCGTCGCATCTCCTGTTTTTCGAGTTCAGATATAACTTCAGCCACGTCCTTAGCGTAATCGGTGGGCTCCTGGTCGTCCAGTTGGATCTCGCCTATCAGCTCTGTGACGACATCCTCGACGATCTCCTCCATCTGTTCTCTCCGCTCCTGTTTGCTTGATATACCGATGACGCTTCTGATTCGCGAAAGGGCTAAATCCCTCGCCTTAGAGGATACGGTTTCATCCCTTTCCCTGGGCTCAATAGGACGTTTCGGTTTGCCTGCGGCTTGGACGAGCTCCTCCTGGAGATCGATTATCGGGCCGAGGTGGTCGTGAGCGAACTTTATCGCCTCGATCACCTCATCCTCAGGAACCTGATCTGCGCCGCCCTCCACCGACATGATGGCTTCCTTGTTTCCGGTGACGAAGAGCTCTATGTCGCTCTCGTCGATCTGCTGGTAAGTCGGGTTGATGATGAACTCGCCGTTGATCCTACCCACCGTGACTGCGGCAACGGGCCCGTTGAAAGGTATGTCCGAGATACAGAGCGCGGCCGAGGCTCCGATAAGCGCTATCGTCTCAGGTGGGTTCTCCTGATCGGAGGATAGCGTCATGGCTATGACCTGCACCTCATACCTGAACTCTTTGGGAAACAGCGGTCTGATACAGTGATCGATCAGCCTCGCTATCAACGTCTCGCCGACGCCGGGACGGGGTTCCCTACGACCGTATACCCCCGGAATTCTGCCTATAGCGTATGCCCTCTCCCTGTAATCCACCGTCAGGGGAAAGAACTCATCCTCCTCGACGGTCTCCTTCGATGCGACCGCCGTTACAAGCAGGGCTGTTCCGCCATATGTGATGAACACGGCACCGTCCGCCTGTTTGGCCATCCTGCCGGTTTCAATAACCAGCGTTTCATTTCCTATCTTCAGTTCGCGTCTTACTACATCCTCGTTCAAGCTAGCTCCTCCTCCTTTTCAGGGCCCCAACTTATCTTCTCCTTGAGAACGGGTCCCTGATTCCAAGTTTCTCGATAAGCGCCCTATACCGGTCGTAATCCTCGTTATAGAGGTATCTCATCAACCTACGGCGCTTGCCGATCATTTTGAACATCCCTAACCTCGAGTGATAGTCCTTCCTGTGAACCTTGAGATGTTCGGTGAGATGGTTGATTCGAGCTGTTAGGATCGCTATCTGTACCTCAGGTGAGCCCGTATCATTTTCGGCTCTTCTATACTCCGCGATCACAGACTGTTTCTGTTCCTTTCTCAGTCCCACTTTATCCTTCACCTCCGGTGGAATTCAAGCAAAATAATACTAACATAAAAAGCCCGTTTTGTAAATGGATTGTCTGACGCTCGGGGTTTTTCAACGCCTTTGTATTCGCGGGCTTCAACCTGCGTTTAAGCGCACCCTAAAGGGTGCCACCCGCTAATATCCTCCTGGCGATTTCCTCATCCTGAGCTAGCTGTCTCACGAGCTCCTCCGCTGAGGCGAATCGTCTTTCACCCCTAATCATCTCGACGAACTCGACCTCCAGCCATCTTCCATAGATATCCCCGCTGAAATCCAAGATGTGAACCTCAATCCTCATCTCCCTGCCCTCGAAGGTCGGCCTTTCGCCTATGTAAAGGAGTCCGTTGAACCTTTTCCCATCAAGTTTAACCCGAGCGGCGTAGACTCCCTTTGGGGGGAGAAGCTGATCGTCCGTATCGAGGTTCGCCGTGGGATAGCCTATCTTTTCGCCTATCCCCTCCCCCTTGACCACTTTGCCGAGGATGGAGTATCGCCTCCCCAACATCCTCTCAGCCAGCCTTAGATCGCCTGCTTTGATCGCATTGCGCACCCTCGTGCTGCTGATCGGAGCGCCGTTAATTCTCTTTTTGGGCACCACATAGACGCTGAATCCGAACCTCCCTCCCATCTCCTTCAGCACCTCGACGTTCCCCGATCTGCCCTTGCCGAAAGAGCAGTCAGGACCGACCACTACCTTTTGGGCTCCGAGCTTTCCGGTGAGGATCCTCTCGACGAACTCCTGCGGTGACATCTCGGCCAGCTGCGGTTCCAGCTTGGCGAGCACCGTGACGTCCACCCCTAGCCCTTCAAAGAGCTCCAGCTTTTTGGCCGAGAGCGTCAAAAGCGAAGGCGCCTTATCTGGGGCGATAAACCTGAGTGGGTGGGGATCGAAGGAGACGACGACGGATAACAGTCCACATCTATGTCCCTCCTCGACAACACGGCCGATGACGGCCTGATGTCCGATATGCACGCCGTCAAAGGTGCCAAAAGTAACTGCCGATGGACCCTCAAGCGGCTTCATCCCCAGAAGCTCGGTAAACCATCTCACCCCGTATACCCCCGTCTCAGTATGTCGATTACCTCCTCTATCGAAAGGAGGTTCTCATAAGCTATTTGAGGATCAGACTCGATCAAACCCAGAGGCAGGGCCATCTCCAGTGTGAAGGGACCGGATCTGATCCGCCTGAGCCTGGACAGATGCCCACCACAGCCCAGCTCCCTGCCGATATCCGAGGCCAAGGTACGGATGTAGGTACCCTTAGAGCATACGACGCGAAAATCGATCTCCGGCGGATCGATCCGCAGTATCTCAAGCTCATATATCGTTACTTTCCTTGGAGGCCGTTCGATCTCCCGCCCGCTTCTGGCGAGCTTATATAGTCTCTTGCCGCCAACCCTTATGGCCGAATACATGGGAGGGATCTGAACGATCTCGCCGACGAACCTAGAGGCGACCTCTCTTACTTGTTCCTCCGTAACGTTTACCTCGCTCTGTCTGATGACCTTGCCGCTTGCGTCCTGGGTATCGGTCTCTATGCCAAGCGTGATGGTGCCGATATACTCCTTATCCCCCTCTATCAGATACTGGAAGAGTTTGGTCGCCCTTCCAAGGCAGACGATCAAAACCCCGGTGGCGTCCGGGTCGAGCGTGCCACCGTGTCCCGCTTTTCTAACGCCGAAGATCCTTTTGACCCTGTCTACCGCCCGCCGAGACGTGATTCCAGAGGGTTTATCTAGGATGATCACGCCGTTGACGGGCGGGCCTTGAGTCTCACTTTTCACCGAAAAACGCCTCCTTAACGACATCCATCACCGCTTTGATCGCCCGATGGATGGGGAGATCGATCGTGCAGCCGGCAGCCCTCTCGTGGCCGCCGCCGCCGAAAAGGGAAGCTATCCGGGCGACGTTAATCTCATTCCTCGAGCGCAAACTCACCTTTGTTCTCGATGGATTTAACTCCACGAACATCATAGCGACCTCGACCCCGTCTACGGATCTGACGTGGTTTATGAACCCCTCCAGATCCTCTAGGCCGGTTCCCGTCCGTCTGAACATCTCCCCAGTCACATATATCCAGGCGATCCTCCCCGATTCATCCAGTTTTAGCGTGTTCAGCGCCTCTCCCAGCAGTTTAACCCTCCCGAAGGTGTTGGTCTCATACACCGTTTCATAGATCCTTTGAACGTCCACCCCTTCCTGAACTAGATCCGCCGCCGCTCTGAGACAATCGGGCGTGACATTGGAAAATCTGAATCCACCCGTGTCCGTCAGTATCCCCGTGTACAAACAGACGGCTCTCTCTCTGCCGAGAGGTATCCTCATCAGCCTGATGAGTCGGAGGATTATCTCGCTTGTGGCGCAGGCGTCCGGATCGATGAAATTGAGATCCCCGAACGGAAGGCACTCGGAATGATGATCGATGTTCAGTATCCCCCTCTCCGGCTTTATCGATCCGGCCAGATCCCTTCCTATCCTCTCGAATCCGCCCGCATCAAGCACGATCAAGTATTCCGGACGATAGGATCGCCCTTTTTCATGCCGCTGGATTACACCACTGAAGGGCAGGAAACGGTAGATCAGTGGAACCGGATCGGTGTTGACCGCCTCAACCGATTTCCCCATATCCCTTAAGAGCGAATACAAAGCCAATTGTGAGCCCAAGGCGTCCCCATCGGGGTTTACATGAGTGCTTATCAGAAAGCGATCCCCCCGCCTGAGCAGATCGGCTATTTCATTTAGGTTCGTCCTCGGTATCCGAGTGCAATTCATCCTGGATGCTTTTGAGAAGCCTGTCCACCTTCATCATATGATCGATCGATTTGTCGATGAAGAACCTTATCTCCGGCGTATACCTAATCGAGAGGCTTTGACCGAGCTCGGTTCTGATGAACCCGGTCGCCCTTTTCAAACCTTCAAGACACTCCCTCTCCTTATCCTCTCCCCCCATAACGCTCACCCAGACCTTAGCCACCCTCAGGTCGTTGCTCAACTCCACCCTCGTGACCGTGCAAAAGCCAACCCTTGGGTCCTTGATCCTCCTTTGTATTATCTCGCTTATCTCCCGTTGGATAAATGGGGCGAGTCTATCCACTCTTTTCATATGATCTCCACCTCGTAGTCGAAGGTCTCATAGATATAGTTCTGACCGACGAACTCTATGATGTTGGACATGATCTTTCGAACGTGTCCTGAGCTGTTCGAGACGCAAGCTATACCGATGGTGATCTGCCTGATGGAATTGTGGTTATCCACCTCGGCGACGGAAACGTTATACCGACTTTTGATCCTATCCCTGATGCTGTTTACAACCTGTCGTTTCTCCTTAAGGGAGCTTCCGGACGGTAGGACGAGATAGAGGGTACAGATCCCAACCACCATGATTTCACCTGTTTACCTTCTGACCAGTTCAACGGTGAAACATTCGAGGATATCGCCCTCCTTGAAGTCGCTGAAGCTCTCCATGCCTATGCCGCACTCAAATCCCTCCTGCACCTCTCTCACGTCCTCCTTGAACCTACGCAGGGAGTCCAGTCTCCCCTCATATATGAGGACCCCATCACGGACAACCCTGAGGTTTCCCCCTCTTACCATTCTGCCCTCCAGCACGTAGCAGCCTGCAACCCTACCGAATCTGGGGACGTTGAATACCTGTCTGACCTCGGCTCTTCCCAGTATGACCTCCCTCTCCTCCGGCTCGAGCATGCCGCGCAGGGCATCCCTCATATCGGACAGCAGCTCGTATATCACCCTATAGGTTCTGATCTCGACCCCTTCCCCCTCGGCGATTTTAGCGACCTTCCCGCTGGGGCGGACGTTAAAGCCTATGATAACCCCGCCTGAGGCAGAGGCGAGCATCACATCGCTTTCAGTTATCGATCCGACGCCCCTGTGGATGATATCCAACTGGATATCGCTCTCCACCCTCTCCTGAAGCCTCATCAGGGCGTCTGAGACGGCCTCGACCGTTCCCTGTGTATCCCCCTTAAGGATAACCAGGAGCTTTTTCTCCTCCTCTTCCCTCATCATGCTGAAGAACTCGTCGAGCGAGACCCCTTTTCGGGAGCCGAGGTTTTTGAGCCTGTGCTCCTCCTGGCGCTGTTCGCTGAGTTTTCTCGCCTCCTCCTCGTCCATCACGACCAGCTTATCTCCCGCTTCCGGCACGCCGTTTATCCCCATGATCTCGACGGGAATAGAGGGTCCCGCCTCCTTCACCCTTTTACCCTTGTCATCCGTCATCGCCCTGACCTTGCCGTCGTAAAGGCCGACTATGAAGGAATCTCCCACCCTCAGGGTTCCCTCCTGTACGAGCACGGTCGCCACAGGACCTTTACCTTTATCCAGTCTGGCTTCTATCACGATGCCCCTGGCCGGTTTATCGGGATTGGCCTTCAACTCGAGCAGATCGGCCAACAGAAGTATCATCTCCAACAGATCCTCGACTCCATCTCCGGTTTTAGCCGATACATCCACGTATATCGTCTCTCCGCCCCATTCCTCGGGCACGAGCCCATGTTCGGAAAGCTGTTGTCGAACTCTGTCCGGCCTGGCTTCGGGAAGGTCTATCTTGTTGACGGCCACGATGATCGGGACGTTTGCGGCTCTGGCGTGATCTATCGCCTCCACCGTCTGAGGCATGACGCCATCGTCGGCCGCCACGACCAGAACGACTATATCGGTGACCTGAGCTCCTCTCGCCCTCATAGCGGTGAAGGCCTCATGGCCGGGGGTGTCTATGAAGACTATCTTCCTGTCTCCACGTTCCACGACGGACGCGCCGATATGTTGTGTTATCCCTCCGAACTCCTGTTGCGTGACGTTCGTCTTCCTTATGGTATCCAAAAGCGTGGTTTTGCCATGGTCAACGTGTCCCATGACGGTGACGACGGGCGGGCGAGGCTGGAGAGCTCCTTCTTCTTCCTCAACTTCCGGGCCTTCATCTTCGGCTTCGGGCTCGGCCTTAGCCTCCCCTTTCACCTGAAGGTTGAATTCGTCGGATATCAGAGCTATCGCGTCGGCATCAAGTTTCTGATTGACGTTAGCCATCACGCCGTGTTTCATCAGCTCCATTATCACGTCTGCCGGGTCAGCCCCGATCAGATCCGCCAGTTCACCGACGGAGATACCTGGCTGGACGGAGATGGGCTCCGCTTGCTCCTCCTCTTTCTCTTTCCCTTGGGCTCTCTGGTCTTCGAACTCGGCTATGACCAATTCAACGGTTTCCGGATCGAGGGTGCTCATGTGGGTCTTTATATCGACGCCGTATTTTTTGAGCTCCTCGATCATCTCCTTACTCGATATACCGAGCTTTCTAGCCAGCTCGTACACCCTCGTCATATGTGCTTTTGCCCTTTTCTCTCTGGATTTCCCCATTATCGATCCCTCCCCGAGATTTGCCGAGAAGTCCCAGGAGCTGGGCCTTGAGGGAGTCTATGCGGTCCTGGCCGAGCTGAGCCCGGAGGAATCTGTTCAATTTCTTCGGGTTCATCGCGGCCTGTATGCATTTGGGATTTGGGCAGACATATGCGCCCCTGCCCTCTCCCTTTGCGTCGAGGCTGATCAGTAGTCTCCCATCCTTGGTATAGCCTATTCTGATGAGATCCCACTTTTGGGATTTTCTGCCGCATCCGATGCAGGTTCTAATTGGAGCTCTCCTCATCCCTTTCCCCCGGCTCATCCGTCAGGCCGAGCATCTCCATTGCGGCCTTTTTGATCCTCTCGGCGGTTTTCGTCCCGATTCCGGGCACCTGTGCCAGCTCATCCAACCCGGCGTGAGCGATCGACTCGACCGAATCAAAGCCGCTCTCCTGAAGACCATCTGCCAGCTTCGGTCCGATCCCATCTATCGATTTCACTTCGGGTTCCTCTTCATCTTTGAAGAGGGACTTGACGATCACCTCTTTGAGCTCCTCCTTCATCTGCGACTCGCTCTTTATATCTATCTTCCAGCCCGTCAGTTTTGCCGCCAGACGGGCGTTTTGGCCCCTCTTGCCTATGGCGAGCGAGAGCTGATCGTCCGGAACGACCACGCGGGCGATCTTGGTCTCCTCCTCGATTATCACTTTGCTGACCTTGGCCGGGCTAAGGGCGTTTGCGACAAAGACCGATGGATCGGGGCTCCACTCTATGATGTCTATCTTCTCCCCTCTCAGCTCCCTCACCACGGCCTGAACCCTGGAACCTTTGATCCCCACGAACGTCCCAACCGGATCTATATTCTCCTCGGTGGCCAAAACTGCCACCTTTGATCTCTCGCCTGGCTCGCGGACGATACCGACGATCCTGACCAGCCCCTCCTCTATCTCCGGGACCTCCGATTCGAAAAGCCTAGCGACGAGTCCGGGATGTGTTCTGGAAAGAATTATAAGCGGCCCTCTGGGGGTTTGATCGACCCTAAGCACATAGCTCCTCAGCTGATCCCCCCTCATATAACTCTCCTTCTGGATCTGCTCCGACTTCGGTATAATCCCCTCAGTCCTTTCCAGATCCACGATTACGTTTCCCCCCTCTATCCTCTGGACGATCCCCCAGACCAGCTCGCCTTCCCTCTCTTTATATTCGGCGTATATGTTCTCCCTCTCCGCATCGCGCAGCTTCTGAACGAGTATCTGTCGGGCTTTCTGTGCGTCGATCCTCCCGAAATCCCTGGGGTCGACCTCCACCTCTAACACGTCACCGACCTTCGCCTCAGGATTTATCTTTCTGGCCTCCTCTATCGGTATCTCGGTCAGGTAATCGTGCATTATCTCAACCACCTTTTTGGGCACGGAGATCTTTATCTCACCCGTCTCCTCGTTGATCTTGACCGAGACCGATCTCCCCGGACCATATCGTTTCCTCATGACCGCCAGCAGGGCCGACTCTATGGCGTGGAGCAGAACCTCAGGAGGGAGGTCCTTTTGACTTACTATCCTTTCGATGCTTACTAAGAGATCGTTGCTCATATTCATCCCCAACCTTTTAAAACTCTATCTCCACCTTGCCGGAGACGATCTGACCTATCGGCACCCTGATCGTCTCCTCGCCTTTTTTGCCTCTTTTGAGTTTGAGAGATATCTCCCCGTCCTCCACGGAGATCAACCTGCCCGAGATGCGTTTGCTTCCCATCACCGGGGCGGTGGTCTGTAGGATCACCTTCTCACCGATTACCCTCCGGAAGTCGGATTCGGATTTAAGGGGCCTATCCAATCCGGGCGAGGCCACCTCGAGCGTGTAATC
>CAZHVH010000079.1:0-10995 GCA_964535855.1 uncultured bacterium | reverse complement strand
GGCCAGTTCAGGCTGGAGAAGGAGGACAGATATCACTTCGAGCTCCTCGATACGGAGGGGATCTCCAACTCCAACCCGGTCCGGTACGTGATAACCCCCGTCAGGGATGAACCGCCTAAGCTCCAGTTCATCTCGCCCGAGAGGGAGGTGATCCTGGACGAATCGATGCTCCTGCCGATCCAGGTCGCCGCTGAGGACGATTTCGGGATCGCATCCCTGAGTCTTATCTACAGGATCAAAGGGAGCGAGGAGGAGAGGCGAATCGAGCTGAGGAGGTTCGATAAACCCATCACTGCGATAAATTTCGATTATACATGGGATCTTTCAAATCTGAACCTCCTGCCTGAGGATGAGGTTTATTATTTCGTCGAGGCTAAGGATGCAAATGATCTCACAGGGCCGGGGATCGGAAGGACCGAGGTCTACATCGCCCGAATGCCCTCTGTGGAGGATCTGCTGGCGGGATTCGAGGAGAAACAGCGGAGAGGGGAGGAGTCATTGAAGGAGATGGCGCGCAGAGGGGCTGAAGCCCGGGATGTAGTGGATAAGATCATCGAAAAGCTCAGAAAGGGGGAACCCCTGTCGTGGGCCGAGCGTAAGGAGCTGGAGCAGGTGATCCAGATGCAGAGGGAGCTCGACACACAACGTCGCAAGATGGCCGATACCCTCAGAGAACTCGCCGGGGAGATAGAGAAAAACGATCTCTTCTCGATCGAGATGGTTCAGAAGATACAGGAGATGCAGAAGCTGTTCGAAGAGGTGGCTTCGGACGAGCTGAAGGAGGCGATGCGTAAACTCTCCCAGGCGCTTGAAAAGCTCAGCCGAACCGATCTGCTCAGAAACCTCGAATCCGCAAGGTTGAACCAGGAGGAGTTCCTCAAACGTATAGAACAGATGATCGAACAGCTCAAGCGTCTGGCCGTTCAGCAGCAGGTCGAGAAGGCGGCCAGGATCGCCCGGGAGATGGATGAGACGCAGCGCAAGATCATATCCGCTCTGGAGGAAATGCTCAGCCGAAACGGGATCGAGCGCGCCGGAGAATTGGCAACCCAGGAGGAAAATCTCTCACAAAAGCTCGGATCGCTTCGCGATCAACTGGATAAATCCGTGGAGGAGATGAAAAAAAGGAACGCATATCAGGAGCTCATACCTCACATGGAGAGGGTGATCGATCGGGTTTCATCTGAGGATCTGAAGGGTGACCTGGGATCAGCGGCGCGGAATCTACGCTCCTCCAACCCTCAGGCGGCCTTAGGACCGGCCGGCAGGGCGATGAAAGGGCTTTCAGAGATAAGATCTGCCCTGGAGAATCTACTGGAGGCGATGCGAGGACGGGATGCGTCTGAGCTGGTCAACGCCATAAGCTCGGCCATCGAGGAGGGATTGATGTTGCTGGAGAGACACTCATCCCTCATGAGGAGGATGGAAGATCTGATCAAGTCGGGATTCATATCCGACGAGATACGGGAGGAGCTCAGAACGCTGGCGCCCGAACAGCAGGTCATATCTGAGGGAGTTGGGGCAATAGCGGCCAGGTTGTCCGAGGTCGGAAGGAGACAGATGGGCCTGGGTGCCGAGGTCATCTGGCAGATGGAATCGGTGCAGGATGGTATGAGGAGATCGATCAGGGCGATCGAAGACGAAAAGCCAAACCTCGCCCTGCCGATCGGCAGGGAGGCGCAGGGTGAGCTTTCCTCGGCGATCCTGAAACTCCTTCAGACTCTGGATAAGATCAATCAACAGATGACGGCCGCCGGGCTGGAGAGGATGTTCGAACAGCTCCAGCAATTGGCTCAGGAACAGGCGAGATTGAACGAGATGGCGCGGAATCTGTACAACCAGATCAGACGTAGAGGGATGACCCCGACGCTCGAGAGGTTGCTTCAACAGATGGCGCTCGAGCAGCAGATGATCCGCGAGGCGCTTGAAAGGCTGGCCGACAGGATGGACAAGCTCTCTCAAGTTCTCGGAAGCCTCAAGGACGTGGCGAGGGATATGAGGGATGTGGAGGGAAGCCTGAGGAGGAAGCGTCTGAACCAGGAAACGCTTCGAAAGCAGAAGGAGATCCTCACCAGGATGCTTGAAAGCGAAAAGTCGCTTCAGAAACAGAATGAGGAGAGTAAGAGACGGGAGGCAACTACCGCCAAACGGACCTTCACCCCTTCAAAGGCCGAAGAGATAGATCCTGAGCTGCTCAAGGTCAGGAAGGAGCTTCAGAAGGGGCTTCAATCCGCCTTCGACGCCCCCGTACCTGAGGGATATCGGGATCTGATCAGGCGATACTATGAACTGCTTTCGGAGAGCGTGAAATAACCGGGACAACAAATGACATCTCTTGGAGGAAATCGAAAAACTCGGCGAGATCATCGGGAGCACGGCCGAATTCCAGCTTCAGCATATCTCCTATCAGGTTCAACGACCGATTTCCATCGGCCCACCACCAGGCTGCCAGATACGGTCCCCACCACCTCGGACTGCTTTTCACGACCTTCCATCTATCCGGCGGGACCCCATCCAGCGTCAGGGGGCCGACGAGATTTCGTCTCGGTCCCGATCCAGGTCTGCCTGGCGGGATCTTCATCGTGAGAAAGGACCTGAGATCGTCAGGCAAAGCCCTGAGACCCTCGCCGCAAAGCCTTTCGATTTCACGCCGCTCAAGTGAGGCGAGGACATAGGCCGCTCCCGCCGTCAGAGCGGCCAGATCTTTGAGCGATCGGGGATCAACTTTATCAGGTGTATCCTCGCTGTTATGCCAGTAGTCCCCTCCATCGCCCATCTCGAACCACGGGTTGGGAACCCCGATGAGAGGCTCACAGAGGAAGTTATCCCCGGCAAGGGTGTACCTGTGAAATCTCAGTTTATCCGGTTTGTGGGCGATCCTCTCGTAGAAGATCTGAGCGATCCGGGCTATGGCGCCGTCGATTGGGGAACGGCAGCAGAGGGGATTGAGATATATCGTCAGGTTCGAATCGTCCGAATCGTAATCCCCTGCTCCGCCGTCGACATTTATGGCCCCCGGGGATCGACGGAGCCTTTCGAGGTTTCTGATTGTGAAGGCCATCATGCCATATGATTCGGGCATCATCAGGAATCGTATGGATCTGTCGGGAGGCGGTAGTTTCCCCGACCGGATCATCTCGCTCAGCACTCGCGCGCCCTCAAGGAGCGCCGCTGCTCCGGAGGCGTTGTCGTTGGCCCCCTGTTCGTTTATATGGGCCGTCAGGAGTATCTCCTCATCAGGCCGTGTCCTTCCTGCGATTCTGCCCGTAGCGTATGCCAGTTCACCCTCATACAGCTCGCTCAATACAACTGCTCTGGCTTTGAGCTCGTATCGACGTGCAAGCTGACGAAGCCGATTCCCCTCTTTCGGCGAGAGCATAATCCCCCAGATCCTGCTATCCCCTTTATGCATCGCCCATCCGCCAGGAGAGTCGCTCCATGTGTTAATCCACTGTATCGCATCGGGGAGCTCCTTCGATTTGATCCAATCGCTTATGATGCCGAGAGCGCCTTTGCGGGCCGCGATCGGTTTGACGGAGGCGGGGTTCGATGGCGTGAGGAGAACACAGCCCTTCATATCCATCCTCTCGATCTCATCTGGGGTGCCCCTCTCAAGCGGAATCAGCTTTCCCTCAACGCCCTCCGGCCTCGTAGGAGCGCTCCACATAACGAGCCGATTGGGGTTCTCCTTAAGTGTGAAGGTAAGGCGTTCATCTGTGGAGACATCGATTTCCAAGCGTGCGGCCAGCGGCTCCCACGAGAGCGGCATGATCCAATCGCCGAATCTGGTCTCGCCGTCCGCCGGGAAGGTGATCGTCTCGCTTTCCTCTATCCCGAAGAGCCAAAGCATATCGGTGCAGTATTCGGCGCTCTTCCGATATCCGTCGAAGCTCGACCACCTGTCGCGTGAATAGATCTCCGACATATATCCCCACGCTCGTTCTCCCGAGACGCTCCGGTAGATACGCCTCAAAAGATCCTCAATCATATCAGCACCTTCATAGCTTCCTGGGCAGAGGGGTTTTGGGAAGCACGGGGGGTTTTCCTCTGCGAAGCGAGTTACAGTATTCGACGATGATACCCCTATCCCCCTCGTTTATCTCCACAAAGTCACAGGCTATCTCCACGCTCTCTAGGGGAGGAATTCCTCCTTTCACCGAGATCACTTTGGCCAGAAGGGATATATCCCCCGAAGACGGTATCTCCAGGGTCAGCTCAAGCAGCTCATCCCTTTTAGCTCTCGCTTTTCCGGTGAACCTGACCCCTGAACCGCTGAGATCGATCGTTTTACCCCTGTTGAAGGTCCATGAACTTCTGATCTCAATTCCGAGGTGATCCATGATAGCGTCGAGCTTGCGGTTGATCTCCTGGAGTATCTGGAGTATGGCCAGATCAAGCTCGCGCGAACGGAAGGAGGATGGGGAAGATGCAGGGCGCGAGCCCATTCGTGCCCTTTCCGAAGAGGGGTAAAGCCGGATGAGCTCGCGCATACTTTCAAATTCGGCCTCGGATATAGCGCGGTAATAGATAGGGATGGAGGTTTTGACCCTTGTGAACCTTCGTTTCTCGTCTATAATCTCCATCTCATCCGAAGGCGCTTTCGCCAGGGAGGGGCTTATTTTCACTTCGAGCGTAATCGTAAAGCCGCTGACATAGGGTCAACACATCCTCTATCAGCTCTATCCCGTAAAGCTCCCTCGCTCTCATCCAGAGGTCGGCGAACTCCACGGCTGCAACGGCATTGTCCATGAAGTTCCTCCTGAGCAGCCCACCGGCTAAAGCGTATTGCCTGTCCCTCCTTGGCCAATCATCCATCCTGTCGTCCAGATACCAAAGGTCCACGAGCAGAACATCGAACGGGACCTTCACATCAAAGGATAACATCCTCTCGAACAAAAGGTTCTTGATCTCTGCAGCCATGGCGGTGCTCCCTAGGCCCAAGAGAATTGGCGGTTAACGATGTTAATCATGAGCAACAATCGTGCCAGATTTTAACATCCCTGAAAACCCAATAAACATGGGCGTTCACAGGCCAAGGTTTAATCCGATAAACGTCATTTTGCACAATCTATGCACGAATTTGCACGATCTGTGAAGATATCTTCATAGATCGTGCGCAGAGCTTCAGGCGTGGATCGATCTGGGCTCGACCAATTTCACCTGCACCGGGATGCCGAGTTCCTCCTCGAGAACCTCTCTCATCCTCTCCTCCAGTTCCATCAGCCTTCTGACCTCATCTACGAATATCCCCGGTGACACCTCGACACGTATTTCGATCCCTTCCGGAACGCCCTCGCTCTTGAGAAGCACCATCTCAAACTGGGGCTTTTCCCCCTGGATTTCAGCCAAGATCCTTTCGATCTGTGAGGGGAAGATGTTAACGCCCCTTACGACAACCATGTTGTCGGTCCTCTCCATAACCCTGCTCATCCTCGTCGTCGTTCTGCCGCAGGGGCATGGGGACTGATCCAGCGATGTGAGGTCTCCGGTCCGATATCTTATAAGCGGGAACGCCTCCTTCGTTATGGTAGTCAGCACCAGCTCCCCTATCTGACCGTCGGGCAATCTCTCACCCGTGGATGGATCGATCACCTCGGCTATGAAGTGATCCTCGAAGATATGGAGCCCGTTTTTCCGCTCACACTCCACGGACACTCCCGGGCCTATCACCTCGCTCAGACCATAGCAGTCTATCGCCATTATGTGAAGCGATTCTTCAAGCCTTTCCCGCACCGATTCGGGCCATGGCTCGGCTCCGAAGATACCCACCCTCAAGGAGAACTCCGCCGGAGCGATACCGGATCTCTCCGCCGCCTCGGCTATCTGCAGGGCGAAGGAGGGCGTACATGCCAAGGCGGTGGTCTTGTAGTTTCGCATGATCTCCACCTGTTTTTCAGGTGAGAGCCGAGAACATGGGATAACGGTCGCCCCTATCCTCTCGGCGCCGTAGTGAAATCCCAACGCACCCGTGAAAAGCCCATAGTCGAAGGCTATCTGAATCACATCCTCCTTTGAGACGCCGGCGGCGTAGAGCGACCTCGCCATGAGCTCCGTCCAATGTTCAACATCGTTGGTCGAATACCCTACCACTATCGGTTCCCCCGTGGTGCCGGAGGTGGTCTGAAGCCTCACAACCTCCCTCAACGGCAGGGCGAACATGCCATAAGGCTGGTTAACGTGAAGGGTCTCCCTGTCCGTGAAAGGTATTCGCCTCAGATCATCAAGCGACGTTATCTCCTCGGGGGAAATCCCTGCCTCATCGAAAAGCCTCCTGTAAAACCCAACGTTCCTGTAAACCCTATTTAAAACGGCCTGAAGCCTCTCAAGCTGGAGCTGTTCTATCTCCTCCCTAGGGAGGGTCTCATATTCGCTCCATATCATCCCATAAGCCCTCCTGATCGAAAGGAATTAGGTCCTCCCGCCTGATCCATCCCCTCTCGCCTGTGGGGGCGGTCACCTTAAGCCAGCCTGGTCTTCGAGATTCGATCCTGACCTTCGATCCGGCGTGAAGTTCGATAAGAACGGGTGCGGATTCAATCGGCTTCCCCTTCACCTCAGCGCTATCCACGGCGATAACCCCTTCCTCCTTATGCTTCGCCATAACTCTGAAACCGAAAGCCAGGAGTGAGATCGCCAGGAAAAGGCCGAAGATTCGGGCCAAGTTCTTGCCCTTAACCCATCCCGTCCACAGATACAGATTCAGGGAGAGGACTAGGAACCAGTATAAGATAAGGGAGAACCCGATGATCTCGGCGCCGCGCACTTTTCTCAGAAGATAGAGGGGACCTGAGAGGTCATCGGGGAAATCGAACCTGTCCCTCCTGAGCGCTCTGGCGTACGCCAACGCCTTAGCAAGGTCATCATCGCGCGGCATCATCCCGCGCGCCCTCTCCAACCATAGGATCGCCCCCGCCGGATCGTTCATCCTCAGATATGTCAGGCCGATGTCGTAATACAGCCTGCCATCCCTGTACCTTTCGGCAAGGAGCAGGTATCTATCGAGCGCCTCGGCGTAATTTCCCGATTCATAAAGCGCTGTAGCCTCCTCAAGGATTGGGTATGGATCGATCGAGGCAACCGCTGAGGGAAGGATGAAAATCACCGCCATCGCTATCAATCTCCTCAGCCATCGCCTTACCCTCTGTAAGGTGATCTCCCTCATCACTCGGACGGCCTCCCCCTTCATCTCCGGATCGATCCTGCCTTTAGGTGAAAACCTGGACATCTCGCACCGGGCGAGCAGTTCGTCGAGATCGGAGATGAGCTCATCGTCAAATCCCGTTTCCTTAAGCGTTGTCATCATCCCTGCCCTGAAAGGGGATATGGAGGAGCCGAAGGTCTCCTCGATGTATCTGCGGATGGCCTTAACGACGCCATCGGGATCATCTCCGATCCTGTTAAGCTCATCGGTAAACCGCCTCATGGCCAACCAATCCCTCACCGGTTCACGTCCTCTGACTAAGGCGAAGAGCAACGGGAGGAGAGGCAGGATCTGAAGGGAGATAAACCACGCCCTGGCGTAAAACGGTTTGTCATCCTCCTTGAGCCGTTTCAGCTTTTTGAGCTTCGGGAATCCTAAACCGGGGATTTCGAGGACGACGATCTGGATCGAGTTAGATCGAAGCGTATAAATCCGGCCGTCATGGGGATCGAAGGCGGGGATTTCCGCCGGGGGAATTCTCAGCTCGCCGATGCTCCGAGGTATGAGCGAGTATTTGAACGTAGCCTCGCTTTCGAGCTCCGAGGTATCAATCAGGACCCGACGATCCTCACCGATCATCTTGACCTCGAATCCCGAAGGCCAGCTTATCCTCGGCTCCGGGATCAAGCTCGGATCCCCGTCGCCGAGTAATTGGATCTCATATCCGATCTGAGTTCCCAGGAACGCCCTGGACGAGCTCAAGCGCGCCTTTATCCTCCATTTCCCCACAGCGCCGGTGAATCCCAGAGGGAGGGGATGAACATCGAGAGAGACCTCGTTTCCGACGATCTTCCTGCCTTCCAAGGAGACGGCCGCGGGCGGTATATGGATCGATCCTGGCCTTTGCGGGAAAAGGATATATCTGAAGAAATCGACCCTGTATTCTTCGCCGAACCGACTTTCATATCTTACTTCGGGCTCCTCTGAGACCGGATAAGCCTTCAGACCTGCTGAGGTGAAGTCCGGTTCATCAAGGGTGATCTCACCCGAAGCCGGATATATCCTATACATGACTTCGATCGTGTAGATCACCCTCTCCCCGACATGGGATTCCGATCGATCGAGATGGGAGCTTACGATCAGATCGGGTTGAACGAAGAGAAGGATGGCGCATAAGGTCAGGCTCATGGCACCTCACCAGTCAGGCCCGCTGGGGCTTTCCACCGAGTGGTCCGATCTCATCATCTCGTCCCACGCGAGGGTTTCACCGTAGGATGTGCCTAAATTTATCCCCCCCGGTTTAACCTCTACCGCTTCTCGGCCCTTGCGCTCCATTCTTCCGACTGATCCAGCGGATGTGGCGGAGAGCCGAAGGGCGATTTCGAGGTTGAATTTAGCATCCTCGTCCGAGGGATCGAGAAGCAGGGCATTTTCGTAACAGCCTATGGCCTCAGAGGGTCTACCCAATTTCAGATAGCAGTTTCCGAGGTTGTAGTATGCCTTTTCGAGGATCCGGGGGTTCTCCGATTCTAGCGTCCTTTGATATCGATCTATCGCCGCCTCGAACCTCCCCTCATCGTACAGATCGTTTCCTGACCGGAGGTTCGAGCGGAGAACATCCGTCCTGAAAGCGCTCATGAGGACGGTGATCAATCCAGCTATTAGGAGTGTTAACCCGGCCAGGAGTTTGACGATATCCTTTCGATTTCCACCTTGACGCATCTGCAACCGGCCCCCTCATAGGCCTCCATCAGCCTACGAGCATCCTCTTCATTCCGATACATAACTATAACTGCCCCGCCTGAACCGGGGAATTTCGATGGAAAGCCCAGATCTCGGGCGATCTGAATCATCTCCAAATTTCTCCGTCCGATCGCCTCATCGCCGTATATCTGACGGCGCAGATCGAAGTTGGCGTTTATAAGCTCACCGACCTTATCGTAATCCCGTCTTATCAAAGCATCCCGCATCTCGTCCGTAAATTGAGCGAAACTCTTCATCGCCTCGATCACCTCTGGGTCCCCGTTTTGGAATCGGAACTTCACGTTGCTGTGCATCTTGCCCGACTCGGAGGGCTCATCCGAATAAACGAGCAGAAGTGGGGGCATCAGATCGGAATCTATCGGCTCATACCGTCCATGTCCTCTTTTCTCCATAAACTCCTTGGAGAAATCCATGTAGACCGTCCCGCCATAGACCTGCACGACTCTATCCTGCAGACCAGCGCTTATATCCAGCTCTTCCGTCTCGACGCTGAGGATCAGGTTCGGGAGTATATACTTCGGGATGGCGGCGTATGAGATGCCGTAGAACCTCATCATGGCCTTGACGGCGGCCGTGATGATAGCGCTTGAACCGCCCAATCCGACCTGTCTAGGTATGTTGGTCTCGTATTGTATGGTGAAGTTCCTCTCATCCAACTCGATCTCGTGTTTGTCACAGAACTCCTTGAACTTCTTCCCGGCGGCGAAGAGCAATCTCAGGCCGCCATAATACCCGTCTCGAATCGCCACCTCATATAGCTCTTTGAGGCTTGAGAATTCAGTCGGATCGTAGATTTTATGGGGGATTATCTGAAGTTTCGGACTCTCCCAGAGCGTCACCTGAGCGTAGAAATTGGTGATCGTGCTCGATATGGTTTTGCCGAAAAAGCCATCCGATGGATTTCCTATGAATCCTATCCTGGCGAACGCCTTTTCGCGAATTATCATAACTGAAGAACCTCCAAGCGGTCGATCTCCAGCGTTATTATACCAACCTTCGGCCCTATTTGAAAGGCGTCTTTATCTCGTATCCACCCTTCTATCGATCCACACGGTGAAGCAGCTCCCCTCTCCCAGCTTGCTGGTCACCTTGATACGGCCGTTATGCGCTTTAACGATCCACCGCACGATGCTCAATCCCAGTCCGCTTCCGCCCATCTCGCGGGAGCGGGCCTTATCGACCCTATAGAACCTGTCGAATATCCTGGGCAGATCCTCCTCCGGAATTCCTATTCCCGTATCTCTGACCGATATCCTCGCGTATTCTCCCTCCGCCTCCAGCGAGAGCCATATCTTTCCCCCCTCGGGCGTGTATTTTACGGCGTTATCGATCAGGTTCAACAACATCTGCCGCAATCGCAGCTCATCTCCCAAAACGGTGACCTCCTCCGCTTTATCCAGAAAGACATCGATCCTCCTCGCATCTGCGAGCGCTTTACACTCCTCATAGGCGTCTTCGATCAACCGTTTTAACTGAACCGGCTTGAACTCCATCTGAATTTGACCGGCATCCGCCCTGGATAGAGTCAGAAGGTTATCGACGATCCTCGACATCCGTTCCATCTCCTCGAGGTTGCTCTCCAACACCTGACGATACTCCTGGAGCGATCGCTCCTTTCTCAACGCCACCTCCGTCTGCCCTCGCATCACCGTCAACGGGGTTCGAAGCTCACACGATTCACCCTCAAGCTCTTTGAGCTCTTCCCCCTTTGCCGCCTTGACCGCCTCAGCAACCTCCGCCTCTATCTTTCTCGGATCAACCCCTTTATTGCGTTCCCTACTCTTCTTTATGAGCTCCATGAGTCTTATCCTATCCCCCTCGATCGCCTTTTTAGGTTTAAGCACGACAAAGTCTCCCTGCAGTTGAACCTCAAGGTAATCTCCTGCTTTTAATTTAAGGAGTTTTCGGACTTCTGATGGGAGGGTTAACTGCCCTCTTTCTCTCAATCGGACGATCTGCATTTCCATCCCCTCTCTTTTCATTATACCCTTAAGGTTCGGATATCGTCAAATAGAGGCGAAGGCAGTACTGGGACGAGGGCTTTTCAATGATTTAAACCGCCGAGACGCTGAGAACGCAGAGATCTTATG
>CAZHVH010000078.1:0-11012 GCA_964535855.1 uncultured bacterium | reverse complement strand
GGTTAAACGGCTCATGTTCCTGCTGTTTCCGGTTCGATGCCAACAGGGATTCTTACGGTCGCTTTCCATCGACGCCTTTTCAAAGCTGCTCTCACCTTCGCCGGTAATGGGTCACCATGCTCCAGATAGGACTCAATCAATTTACGAGCCACGTCTTGGGCAATCTCCATTGTTTCTGCAATGGTGCGACCTTGTGCTACTAAGCCCTGCAAGTCGTCACTGGTTGCCAGATAACCGCCTTCTTCTAATGGCTCAATATGAATCGTGATAAGCACCTCGGACATGTTATCTACCTCCATTATTTAGATTCGCCCTCCGGTACTTCGACGGTAACCATTATACGGCATACCTGTATAGAGGTCAACGCTGTTATTGCGAAGCGTGGCGGGTTCAAGCCTGAGGCTTCAGCCTTAATAACCTTTCAATATACTTATCTTTCTCTTTTATCTCCTTCTCAGAGATATCACTGGGTCTGGAGGGAAAGGTTGAGAAAGATCTGATTCTCACCTTTCGCATGATCAACTCCAGCATGACGAGGATCACCGACACCAGGATAAGCCATCTCCATATGGATTTTGGGGAGCGCCTGGGAAACCTCGTCGGTTTCCCGATAATCTCCGGATCGGCCTGATATACCCCACCCGTTCCGGCCGCGAGCCTTCTGAGAAGGGAGTCGTTAGTCGTCAGGCTGGAGTACTCCGGCGAGTATGGAAGGTAAAGCGATCCGTTCGCCACCAGCAACTCATTCCCCTTGCCCTCAAGCTTCACGATCGACACCGCGTACCTTCCCAATGAGGGCAGGTTGAACTCGGCCTCATATCTCCCCGCTGAGGGCTCCTCCATCGGAACGGTCTGAATGTCGGAATCGGGGCCTATCACCCTGGCCTGAAGGACCAATCCCGTGACCGGATATCCCCTCTCATCGATCATCTCGATCCTTGCCTTCCCCCTTCCGTTCTCGATGCTCAGGTCCAGCTCCGATCTTTCCCCCTGTGGCATCATCCATCTTATGAGTTGCAGCCAGAACCTCGATCCCTCCTTCCATCTCGCCCATTCCCTCCCCCATTTGCCGCCGATCTGAGAGGTGAAGGCGGCGACCTTGCCGAGCCCGTATCTCCAGACCGATAGTATCGGATCGCCTCTATCCGAGGCGAGGATCACCTGCGCGGCCCCCTTTTCCGATGTAGCGACATATC
This sequence comes from uncultured bacterium, assembly GCA_964535855.1. Classification (GTDB taxonomy): domain Bacteria; phylum Poribacteria; class WGA-4E; order B28-G17; family B28-G17; genus JAGGXZ01. The sequence continues at coordinate 9,816 of CAZHVH010000078.1, read as the reverse complement.
CGTCGAGAGACGGGAGGGAGCTAATGCCCGAGATTATAGGATGTCTCGCCTTGAGGATCGGCGTAAATCTGCCCTCTACGATCAGATCTCTCATCGAGTGGACCTCTCTGACGAAGACGCTCGGAAGCTGGCTGAGGTCGTCAAGATCGTAATATCTTCCTTTACCGTTTCGTGCGATCTCGGTGAGTATCCCGCGGGCCTCGTCGCCCACCGCTATGGCCGAGACGGTGATGCCGCCAGCGACCATCTTGCGAACCAGCGGCGGAAAATCGCCCTGGCTTTTGCCATCCGTGACCGCTATGACGTGTTTGAAGGGGAGATCAACTTGACGGAGCCAATCATATGCCAGTTTCAGGGCGGCATAGAGATTCGTGCCGCTTCCGGGCGAGATGGACCTCACCCTTTTGATGAGCGCCTCCCGATCCTCTATCCTGCCCAGGGGGAAGACGATCTTGGGTTTGGCATCGAAGGCGATGCATCCGAAAAGATCATCCACCCTCAGCGATTTGATCGCCGACTCAAGGGCGGCTACGGCCAGATCTATCTTCCTGTCCGTCCCCACATAGTTGGCCATACTGCCCGATTTGTCCACGAGGGCAACGAGCGCCATTCGCTGCTCCTTTCCCCTCGGGTCCATGTTAACCGGCGAGAACCTTTCGACCGGTGTGTTGAAATACCCCCCGGCGCCGAAAGCTCTGTCGCCGCCCAACATCAGCACGCCCCCGCCGATCTGGTTGACGAAAAGCCACATAGCCTCCATCTGGGCCTCCCTGAATGCGCTTGAGGGCAGATTCCCGATTACGATCACATCTTTATCCGCAAGCTTGGAGACGTCATCGGGGAAACGGCTCGGCGGGAGGATCTCCGCTGAAATCCCGTTCTTACGCGCCAGATCGAGAAAGTATCTCCCCTCCCTTTCACCCCCGACGAACAACAGTGAAGGTCTGCCCTTCACGGAAATCCAGGCGTAGGCGTCGTTGTTGTTGGGTATGGTATCCGGCTCGGCTTCGAGGTGAAATCTGTACTCATAGCTCCCCTCCCCCTCTATCCGATCCGTCACGCGAACCGGATTGATCCCGCTTCTAATCGAGAGGTTCAGATGTTTTATGATCTCGCCATTTCGATACAACGTGATTCCGCCTCTAGCCTTGGAGAGGCCCCGCGCTATGGCGACCAGCTCGATCGGCGTGTCAGCCCTGACCGACCGTGGAACCCTCACGTGTGGATCGAACAGCACCTCGCCGTCAAGATGTCTGTATATGGGGACGGTGTAGACCTCCGTCCCCTCAGCTCTAAGGAGGGGTATCAGCGAGGAGGCATCGTTGAGGTTCTGATTTCCGTCGCTCAGGATCACGATCCTGCGAGGTATATCGGATGGCAGAACGGAGAGGGCCAGCTTGATCGCCGATTCGATATCCGTCCTACCTCGATCGAGCGTCGAGGCGATCCGACCGGGTATCAAATCCCTCTCTTCGGTGAGAGGCACCTCCAGGGATGGGGTTTTGGCGAAGGCGATCAGGCACCACCTCGAACCTTCCGGCAGGGAGCGAACGTATCTCCTGAGCTCTTTGAGACCGTCCTCTGGCTTTCCGGCGCTCTCCGAGATATCGAGTAGGAAGGCGACGGCAGGTCTATCCCGACGTAGAGGCAGCTTTAAATCGGCCAGGGCAAAAAGAAGGCACAACACCGCCATCCCTCTCATGATCAGCCCTAAAATCGTCCTCCGTTTAAACCGTTTCAAGCTGGGTTTCCCTCCTACTTCTCTTCGCTACACTCAGTGGTAACATAAGCCTAAGACTTTGATCGCCTCCGCGGCCAGATCCTCGGCCGATCGAATCGTCGCGGCGTTGAGCCATACGAGCCTCCCATCACCCCTGAACCATATGATCTGCCTACGGGCATACTCTCTGGTTCGACGTTTGATTAGCTTTACAGCTTCATCCAGCGTGATCTCTCCGTATAAATGGGCCGCCAGTTCCCTGTAGCCTATCCCCTTCATCGAGTTTAAATCCCTGTCATACCCCATCTCCAGCAGCCTCCGAACCTCGTCCACGAATCCCTCCTCGATCATTCGATCGACCCTCCTCTCGATCCTCTCATACAGTTCTCCCCTTTCCCTTATCAGGCAGAGGGCGATAAATCTGTATCTCGTTTGGCCTGAGCTCCACTGTCTCTGCAGCTCAGACATGGGCCGACCGGTCTTCTCGTAGACCTCAAGCGCCCGGATGATCCTGACCAGATCGTTGGGATGGATCTTCGACGCGTAATGCGGGTCGATCCTGCGGAGTCTTTCGTAGAGGGCGAGGTTGCCGCTTTCGCGGGCCTGACGTCTCAGACGCTCCCTCAGCTCCTCATCGGCTTCCGGTCCTTCGAACAGGCCGTCCACCAGGGCGCGGAAGTAAAGCCCGGTTCCCCCCACCAGGATTGGCACTCTCCCGCGGCTTTTGATCTCTCTTATGGCTTTATCGGCCAGCCTTTGGAAGTCGGCGGCGGAGAACCTCTCATCCGGATAGACGCAGTCGATGAGGTGATGGGGCACAAGCTCCCGCTGCTTCGGTGAGGGTTTAGCTGTGCCGATGTCCATATATCTGTAGACCTGCCGCGAGTCGGCGGAGATCACCTCTCCATCGATCCGCCCCGCCAGTTCCACCGACAGATCGGTCTTGCCGACCGCCGTGGGGCCCAGGATACAGAGGAGGATATCCCCCTCTGTTAACCTGTCTTTCAGCTCCTCAACTGCTCCCATCTTCCTTTTCACCCGCGCGTCCTGGAAAACCCGACGGCAAGGGTCACGGGATCCTTCAGTGAGGAGAGGGTGATCGTGAGTATGGGCGGCGACCAGGCATAGCTGTAATCTGAACCGAAACATGAAACGGAGGACGGAACGAAGTCAGGGGGTACATATATGAAGATGCTCCCCTCCACCTCTCGGTATCCGCCCAATGAGACGAGCAGCGCGGAGCTTCTCCTATCCCATCCCGCCGAGAGTATCTCCACCCCACCCTGGCTGAAATGTATATCGGTCGATATGATCTGCGGATGATTTCTCTGCTCCCTCAGGCATAATAACAGCACCGATCTAGGTGGGATGTCGTAGATATCTATCGATTTCTGAAATTCACCCAGGAACTCGTTCGTCCAAAACTCATGGGCGATATAGGATCTGGAGCTGCTCAGTCCGATATCGCTCATCTTTATCGATATGTCCCCCGGCAGATCCTCCCAGTTGAAAAGACCCACCACCTTCCACGAATCGAAGCTCGACTTCACATCGAGAGACCAGATCCTAGGACGTTCGGACTCCATCAGATCCACAGGGATGGCCGGCACGCCATATAGAGGCAGGATCTTCCCCAGAAGCTCGGCCCTGTCTCTTGACAGATCTATCAGGGAGCCGACCAGCGAAACCATGCCTCCCGAGAGCGCGCAGGCGGTCAGCAGGATCAAAACCTCGTTGAGGGGTCTGGGTTCGGAGATCGATATGGCATCGATGCTGTTCGTCCAAAGCACGCCCTGCCCGTAGAACTTGCTCGCCCATAATTTCGCCATCTCAGGTATGCCGTACTTGTCCTCCCACCTCACATCGAACGGGTTTCTCCAGGCATCGATCGAGATGCTGTTGATGCTCGTGATCCCCACATTGTAGCTCGTGCAGCCATACTTCGGTATGACGAGCATGGGTCTTGCGGCCTCCACGACGGAGCTCAGACCTCGGCGGTACGCCTCGATCCTGGTGATCTCCTTATCCCGATAGATCGGCGAGAAGGACGGATCCAGATGGTTTATGTATCCCGCCATGTCGAGCAACAATGCGTCAAATCCCCATTCCTTGATCCTCTCGATCTGCTCTGTGACGAACAAAGTGGCCCTCGGATCGGACGGATCAAGCAGGACGGATCTTCTCTCTCCCTCGTATACCCTATGCGTGGGAGAACCGGATCGATCTCTGAGGATACAGCCGGAAAGCCCGTTTAAGCCGGGCCATTCCTCATCCGCCTCGAAGGGAGAGAAGTAGATCGCCGCCTTCATGTCGAAACGATGGATCTTCTCGACGATGGGTTTCATGCCGTTCGGGAACCTCTCCGTCGCCGGCTCGGCCACTCCGTTCCACCTCTGCCATCCCCATGGCACCTCTATGTATTCGATCACCCCCTCACCGAGCCTTAAGCTCCCGGGGTTTTTATCGATCCAATCGATGTTGTCGGATATCCACTTCTCCGAAACGAGCCCGGCCTTGGGTTTCGAGTTCCACCTGAGAGCTGGCCCCGGCGGCTTTGGAGCGCCGGAGATATCGGATACCAGCTTGACGTAGGTCTCCTGGGCGGAGCGATAGAAATCCGTGTAGTTGATGTAGACCGGCTCCGAGAAGGTCTCCTCTCGGATGGATCTGTCCCAGATCTGGTACATGGACCATCTGTTTATCCCCTTGTAATTCTTAAGCGGCTGGAGGTCGGAGTCGTATCCCATCTCGATCGATCCCCACCACTTGAAGAAACCGAGGAAACCGAAGGATATGGATCGTTTGGATTCGGCGTCGTAAACGAGGCCGTTGTGGCATATCTCGCCACCTCCCGTCAGATCGACCTTATCCAGCACCTCTCTGACAGAGGAGGGATGATCGCTATAGGTGTTCAGATATACGTGATAGTTTGTGGGCTGTGATCCCAGGAAGATCCCGCCCACGGGCGATCCCATCCATGGTGAGACGGTTATCACGTCGATCCTGTGTACCTTTACCTCGCATCCCTCTTCCGGTTCGACGCTCGCACCGATGACGAGATAGTTCTGCGACTCATACAGGTTGAGATAGATGTTCAAGGTGATCGAGGTCGGGCCGGATTTACATTTATGGGAGAACCTAACCTGTACATAAGAGCCCGTCAGATCGTCCTCCATCATCTGCGTCGAGAAGCGACGTTCCTCAGCATCCAGAGTTGTGAGGAACGTCCCACCTTCAAGCTCGACCCTGCAATATGCGCCCCTTATGACATGATATCCCGACTTATCCTGATAACCCCATGTCCCGTTGGCCAGATCGTAGGCCACCTGCAGGAGAGAGTTTTTGATGTTGAGTATGTTGCCTCTTCTCTGAATCGATATCTTGCCTCGGACATCCGTCATCTGCTCCTCCTCCATGAGATTACCCGGATATGGTAAAGCTGAGGACGTTGGACCTGATAGGCGGCGTCCTGCCCATCAATGAGTCTATCCTGACATATACCTTCTCAAAATCTGGGTTTTGGGATTTGAGAAAGCGTATCTCCTCCCGAAGCCTCTGTATGGCCGTTTTCTTGGCGTCGGGACTAAGCTTCCTATCCATCCTCAACGAGGCGATCTCATTCTCTATCTCGATGAGATACGGTGACTTTTCAACGTAGGTGGATCTATACATGTTCAGTCTTAAGACTGTCTGTAGCGTATATGTGCCCGGCTTGAGGTCGTAATAGTCAAGCAGGTTATCGACCGTTACCTCAACCGTCTCCCCCGCCTTAAGGGTGACCCCCGGCTTAACCTCGACGCTCCTTCCATCTAACCTCACGCTCTCAACGGGACCCTCCCGGTCGAGCTTCCTCTTCGGAGGAACGACATCACCGGAGGAGGTTTTGATGATCGTCCGAGAGAGCATCAGCTCCGGCGTGAGCCTTTCCAGATTGAGATCGGATCTGTTGGATCTGAAGGTGAACTTGAGCTTTATGGGCTCACCTTGTGAGAAGGTGGTTTTCGGAATCTCCACCTTCAGGAGGGCTATTTCGGCTTTCCTCTCAGGGGCCTCTGAGGGAGGAGGCTTAGCGGGCTGGGTTTCACTCTTCTTTATTTTCTCCGACGGCATGTGAGGGGATTTGGATATAGATATGGTGAAGCTGAGGACGTTGGATTTGATAGGCGGAGTCCTGCCCATCAGCGAATCCATCCTGACATACGTCTTCTCGAAATCGGGGTTTTTGGATTTGAGGAACCGTATCTCCTCCCTGAGCCTCTGTATGGCTGTCCTTTTGGCGTCGGGATCGAGCTTCCGATCCCTCTCTAGGGAGGTGATCTCGTTTTCTATCTCAAGCAGACGCGGGGACTTCTTAATATAGGTGTATTTGTATACGTTCAATTTCAGGATCGTCTGCAACGTATATGTGCCCGGCTTGAGGTTGTAATAGTCGAGCAGGTTATCGACCGTCACCTGTATCGTCTGCCCGGCCTTGATCGTGACTCCTGGCGCCACCTCGAAGCTCGAATCGCCGAAGCCAACCCTTTCAACGGCGCTTTTCGCTTCGATCCTCCCCTTCGGAAGCACGATATCACCTGATGAGGTCTTTATGACCGTCTGTGAGAGAATGCCCTCCGGCGTGAAATTTATACTCTCCAGGTTGAGGTCGAACTTATTGGCCTTGAAGCTGAACTTAAGCTTTATGGGCTCGCCCTGTGAGAAGGTGGTCTTCGGAAGCTCCACCTTCAGGGAGGCTATCTTGGCGGCCTTCTCCTCCGGAGCAGGGGGCTTGGGCTGAGCGGGTTGAGCGGCTGGTTGGGCTGATTTAAGAGCGCCTTTCTCCATCGGCACGCACCCGAAAAGGAGGGTCACCATTGCCAGGAAAAGGATGACATTGATGTATCTCATGCATCACACCTCCAAACATATAAGGTGTAATGCGTAAAGCGCCTAACGCCCTACGCATTACAGAATTCCCGCGATAATTTATGATCGAAACCGAAGCTTAAGCGTTTTAACCTCGTATGGTTTGACGTAGAGATCCACGGCGCCATCATCCAACTTCAACTCCTCGTCATTCTCCTCCATCAGGTTACACTCGAAGACCCTATGGGGCGGGTTACTGAATTTGATCCTCACCTTTCCGCGCCAGCCGTGGGATTCATAAAGTCGAAGGATCAGATCATCCGTGTCCTCAGCCTTCTTGATGGCCTCTATCACCACGCTTGTCCCGTCCACAGCGGCGAACCAACTGGAGGATGGGAGATCTCCGGGATGTGAGAGCTCCAGATGAGCTATCAGCGGAGCGTTCAGCTCGTATGCTCTCCTCACCGTCCGCGCATCCCTCCAGTCGCCTTTATGCGGATAGAGGGAGTAGATGAAGAAGTGTTCGCCCTGATCGGCGTTCGGATCGGGGCTGATCGGCGAGCGCAACAATGAAAGCCTGATCACGTTATCCTTGATGCTATGGCCGTATTTGCAGTCGTTTAAGATGCTGACGCCGTATCCCGTCTCGGAAAGATCGGCCCATCTTTGAGCCGGAACCTCGAACTTGGCTCTATCCCAGCTTGTGTTCTGATGTGTTGGCCTTTCTATGGCTCCGAACTGGATCTCATATGTCGCCTTGGGCGAAAGCACATCGACCTCGAAGGCGACCTTCATCAGGGTCCTCTTCTCATGCCAATCCACATGCGTTATGAAGTCTATACGGGGTATCGTGTCGTATATCGCTATGAGCTGGTCTATCGAAGATCGCTCGGTGCGAAGTTTAACCCTGATGGCGGCGCGAACGGGTCCGCTTTCGGCGACCTCGATCGACTCGACCTGATCCACCTCCCACCGGATATCCTCGTAGTTGAAGTCTATGTCCCAGGCATCATGCGCATGGGGTCTGTCGTCGAAAAGCTCCAGGACGTTTCCTCTGCCATTCTCAGCCAGCACCTCCCTATCGGCGAGCTTGTCGTAGAGCGAGATGATCTGTCCCCTGTCGTTCAGCTTCACCCTGAAGAAGGCGTTTTCCAGGAGACGTTGATCAACCTTCAACGCCATCGGCTTGGATCGGGTTCTCCTGCCGCGTATGAGCCGGTAGACGGAGTAGCCCAAAGGCGGAATCTCGCTGGCCTCGAAGAGTATCTCCTTGACCTTTCCATCGCTTCGGACGATCTGAGCCGGGACGGGTTCGCCGGACGGATCGAGTATGGTGAAATCATCCTCCTCCATCTCCACCTTTAAACTCGCCACATCGGATCGTGTCCACGATAGGGTGTTGAATATCACGATGGCCTCGCCATCGCCTGAGGTATCTATTCTCGAGGCGATCGCCTTCAGGGCATCGGAGAGAACCTCGCCGCCAGCCTTCAACACCTTGGCGTAATCCCTATCGGCGTCCTCGTAGACCTCACCGATGGAGGAGCCGGGCAGGATATCATGGAACTGATTGCAGAGTATGATCTTCCATCCCTCGTAGAGCTTCTCCTGCTGATAAGGCTTTCCCAGCAGCATGGCAACGGAGGAGAAGATCTCCGCATCCCGATATAGAAGCTCGCTCTTGCGGTTGTTCCTCTTAGTCCTGCCCTGGGTGGTCTGACATGCGCGATGGAGCTCCAGGTACAGCTCGCCGTTCCAGACGGGGAGCTTGGATTTGTCCAGGTTTTTCTCGAGCCTGTCGAAATAATCCTGAACTTTTCCGAAGCGGCATCTGGGTATACCGGCCATGTTCTTAAGCCTCAGCCCGTTTTCCAGCATCTCCTTGGTCGGTCCGCCGCCTCCGTCGCCGTGTCCGAAGCTGAAGATCACCTCATCGTAGATGTCCTTCTGTTTGAACCTGTTCCACTGCTCCAGACAATCCCGCGGCACGACGTTTCCGTTGTAATTGAGCGGAGGCATCAACGCCACCACCTTTGTCCCGTCTATCCCCTGCCACCAGAAGAGGCTGTATGGGAACTTGTTGTACTGGCTCCAGTCTATCTTGGTGGTGACGAAGTAATCCACGCCGGCCTTTTTAAGGAGCTGGGGCAGCGACCAGGTGAACCCGAAGGCGTCCGGAAGCCAGCACACCCTGGAGTGTATCCCGAATTCCTTGCGGAAGAACCTGTTCCCGTAGAGCAGTTGTCTGACGAGGGATTCGCCGGAGGAGATGTTGCTGTCCTGTTCCACCCACGTCGCCCCGATCGGCTCCCATCGTCCCTCCTTCACCCTGCGTTTGATCCCCTCGTAGATCTCGGGATAGTACTTTTTGGTGAACTCGTAGAGCTGGGGCTGACTCTGCGTGAAGTGATACTCCGGGTACTCCTCCATGTATTTGAGCACGGTCGAAAAGGTTCTAGCGCATTTGCGCTGCGTCTCGCGTAACGGCCAAAGCCAGGCGGTATCTATGTGAGAATGCCCCGCGAGAAGCAGACTGCCCATACCGTAGCTGTTTTGGAACTCCTTCAGCCCTTCGTTCAGCTCCTTTCTCGCCCTTTTAATCGAGTCGAAGTATTCCGGCGATCCGATATGCTGCAGATCCACCATCTTGACGCATCGGTCGAGCAGGTTGAAGATCCTCCCTCTGATGGCTGAGTTTTCGGGCATCGTCAACGCCGACTCGGCGGCCACACGGACATCGAAGAGAAAGGAGCGAACCTCCTCGTTGAGGACCGCTATGTCGGCGTATTGGAAGGTGTGGATCTGGTGGAAGCGCGGGTTGCTGTAAGCCTCAACCATCACCTCGAACCGATCGCCCGCCTTGGCCTTCTGAGCGAGTGTGATCTCATCCCGGTTTCCATCGAGCCCTTGGACCGGACGCCCGTTTATATAGGCCAATGCCTCGCCGCCGGGGCGGATCAGGAGAACCACCTTCTTGCCGTCCATCTCCTCCGGAACGGTGACCGTTGCCCTGAACCAGGTCGTCACGTCCAGACCGCCCCAGCTCGATCCGATCTGGAACGGTTCCCAGCCGGACTTCGGCGGGGCGGCAGGGCCTTGTTTATGGCCCGTCACGACATACTCCCATCCGGGGATCGCTCTGCGATCGGAGTAAACCGTCCCCGCTATCTCGTTCATCCTGTTGCGAATCTGACCTGCGATTATGTTCCGTTCGGCATCGAAAAACGGCATTCCCTCCTCCTTTCGCCTTC